>NZ_BAAGZJ010000074.1:0-40199 GCF_054778635.1 Nocardiopsis nanhaiensis | reverse complement strand
GCACGCTCGTTACCTGGCCCGCCATCAGCACGAGCGGGCACGCCAGGACACCTACCTCCAGGCCGCCTGACGATCACGGAAGGTAACCATCACACAGTCGAAGGACTTATGAATCGCTGCACTAGGCTGGGCGCAGTCGTCGACGGAAGCGGAGGCGGTATGCGCATCGGGGAACTCGCCGGACGTACCGGCGCCAGCGCACGATCCCTGCGGTACTACGAACAGCGCGGCCTGCTCACCTCGGAGCGGGCCGCCAACGGCTACCGGGAGTACGGGCCCGAAGCGGTCGAGCGCGTGCGCAACATCCGGCTGCTCCTGGAATCGGGCCTGACCTCAGAGGACATCCGGGAACTGCGGGCCTGCCTCGAACTCGACCTGGCCCGCGAACCCGACTGCGCCGAGGCCGTCGCCCTGTACGAACAGCGGCTCCAGGCGGTCCGGGAGCGCATCGAGGCGCTCGCCGAGACCGAGGAGCGGCTCGAAGGCCGCCTTTCCGAAGGGCGCCGGGCCTGAGGCCGCCGAACACGCCCTTGCCCCGTCCTCAAGCGGTAGCGGAGGACAGGCTGACGGCGTGTGCCACGAGCGCGGCGTTGTCGTGCGCCTCGGTACCGTCGGGCAGCCGCATAGTGTCCTCCAAGCCGATCCGGATGTCGCGGCCCGCCGCCAGGGCCGCCTCCAACATCGGCCACGCCGTCGCGTCGGCGCCGTGCAGCATGCGGGGCAGGCCCACCTTCGCCCGGTCCAACAGCGTGTTGATCGCGTCGGCGTTCCGCTCGGCGTCCTCCACCGCGACCTGGGTCGGTTCCACCAGGACCGCCGAAACCCGTACACCGGTGGCGATGAGGATCCGGGCCGCATCCACGGTCCACACGCCCGCCTCCACCTCGACCCTGCGGTCGCCCAAAAGCTGGATGAGGTCCACAGACCCCGCCTCGTGCAGGTTCACCGACACCGAGTCGGGTAAGGCCGGTGACGCCCATCTCTGCACCATGTCGTAGCGCCGCCACGGGTCGGACTCGGCCGACAGGGACGTGGTCAGCGACACCGGCACGTCGGGGCCGTCGGCGCGCATCCGCTCCATCAGCGCCGACACCGTCTGCGGGTCCAGGGACTCCGCGCCTCCGGGGTCGCGGGGATGGATGTGCACGGCGGTCGCGCCGGCGGTCACTACGGAGTGGGCGTCGGTGACGAGCTGGTCGACGGACACGGGCAGGGACGGGTGCGCACCCGGGCGGCGATCACCGTTGAGACAGGCGACGATCCTCATGGGGTCTCTCCTTACGGCGCTTTGTAAGCCGAATGTGCCCGCTCGGACCCGGGTACAAGCCACTTGGTCCTCCCCCTGGCAGGATGGCGGGTATGAGAAGACCTCTCGCCCTCGTCGCGGCTGTCCTGATCGCCCTTTTGCCGACGGGCCCCGCCATGGCGGAACCCGATATCCCGGAGGAGGAGGGGGAGGAGGGGGAGGAGGGGGTCGACTACCCGCGAGGCGGAGAGGGCCCGGAGGGTTCGGAGATCGCCTTCGAGTTCCAGGACGAGCGGATCTCGGAGTCCAGCGGCCTGGCCCCGTCCCTGCTGCACGAGGGCGTGTGGTGGACGCACAACGACAGCGGCGAACACCTCCCGGAGGTGTACGCCGTCGACGAGGAGGGTGAGACGGTCGCGACCGTCACCCTGAACGTGGAGCTCCGGGACTGGGAGGCGATCACCGTCGCCCAGGGACCCGAGGGCGAACCGACGGTGTTCGTCGGCGACATCGGGGACAACTTCGGCGGCGGCTGGCCCAGTATCCGCGTCTACCACTTCGCCGAACCCGAGGTTCTGGACGACGCGGCCCTGGACCCCGCGGTGTTCACCTTCACCTACGAGGACGGGGGCCGCGACGCCGAGGGCATGATGATCGACCCGCGCGACGGCCGCCTGTACATCGTGTCCAAGGAGTTCGCGGGCAGCGTGTACGCCGCCCCGGAGAACCTGGACCCCGAGGGTGAGAACGAGCTCACCAGGGTCGACTCCGCACCGCTGTTCGCCACCGATGCCGCGTTCAGCCCGGACGGAACCCGCTACGTCATCCGCACCTACTGGGGGGCGACGGTCTACGACGCCAGCGACGGGGTCCCGGGTGCCTCGGTGGGCTCCTTCGACCTGCCGGAGATGGACCAGGGCGAGTCGGTGGCCTTCACCCCGGACGGCACGGAACTGATGGCCGGTTCCGAGGGCCTGCACTCCCCGGTCTGGCGGGTCCCGCTCTCGGGCGAACAGCTCCCCGAAACCGCGGAGGCCGAGGCGGAGGCGCCCGACGAGGAGGAGACCGACGAGGGGGCGGAGGAAGAGCCGGACGAGGGGAGTGCGCCGGGCGTGAGCCCGCTCATCCTCGGCGGGGTCGTGGTCGCGGCCCTGCTCATCGGCGGCATCGTGTTCCTGGTCCGCCGCACGTAGGAGGCCTCAGGACCCCCTGCGCTCGCGCAGGGCCCTGATCTTGGCGCGGTTGCCGCAGCGGTCCATGGAGCACCAGCGGCGCCGCCCCGGTCGGGAGACGTCCACGAACAGCAGCTGGCAGTCGTGCGCTGCACACTCGCGGATCCGGTGCGCGTGCCCGCCCGTGAACAGGTCGACGGCGTCCCGGGCGACGGTGGACAGCGCCTGGGCGGCGTCGCAGGGCAGGGACCAGCTCCGCGCGCCGTCGGACAGGCGCGGCACCAGCGGAGGGTGTTCGGCGGCGAGGTTGACCTGGGCGACGTCCTCGGGGGTGTGGGGTTCCTCGCGAAGGTGTCCCCGGACCATGCGGGTGATCGCGTTCCGAAGTGCGCGGGCCGCGGTCACGTCGTCGGCGCTCACGCGCACTCGGGAGCTGTCCAGGTGCAGGCGGGAACGGGCCAGCCAGTCGGTCAGGTCCTCGGGTGCGTGGAGGGACTCCCACCGTGCGAACTCGCCTGGACCGCCGGTGACCAGGAGTTCCAGGCACAGGGCGCCGGGGTCGAAGAGGTAGGCGTTGCCGTCCGGCGGCCGCATCGGGAATCCGCTTGTTTCCTGTCTCATGTAACCATTATAACTGGAATCACAGCGCGGGCGGATTCCGCTCCCCGAATCCACGGAGGACACGATGGCTCTCGACTACCAGCCGGTCATGGACTGCGCCGAACCGCTGAAACTCTCCCGTTTCTGGGCGGCGGCGCTCGGCTACGAGGCCGAGGACAACAGCGCGCTCGTCGAATACGCGCTGGAGCAAGGGCTGGCCACGGAGGACGACTACACGGTGGTCGACGGCCGCAAGGCCTGGGCCGCGCTCGCGGCCATCCGCCACCCCGACGACCCCGTACAGGAGTTCACCGGGGCCGGCCTGGGGCGCCGGATGCTCTTCCAACAGGTGCCCGAAGCCAAGGCGGTGAAGAACCGCATGCACCTCGACCTGAGGTCGGGCCCCGACGGCCGCGGCGCCGAGGTGGCCAGCCTGGAGGCACTGGGCGCGACCGCCGCCGCGGTCGTCGAGGAGCCCGGGGCCTCGCACGTGTGCATGCGCGACCCCGAGGACAACGAGTTCGACGTGCAGTGACCCGTTCGCGGCTACTGCGCGGGCCGCTGGTCCAGTCCTCCTAGGCGGGCCTCGGAACCAGGCCTCCCCGGAGGCCCGGCCCTACTTGGTGGGCTGCGGGTCCAGGAAGTACTCGCGGCACAGGAAGGCGTGCCGGGAGAAGTCCGAGAACACACCGTCCACCCCGGCCTCGAAGAAGGCCTCGTACTCGGCGGCGAAGCCCCCGTACTCCTCGGGCTCGCCGTCCGAGCGCAGCTCGGTGGGCAGGAAGTGGTTCTCGCTGCGGAACGTGTAGGGGTGCACGACCAGGCCGGCCTCGTGGGCGCTTTCGACCAGGTCGGTGGGCTCGCCCAGCGACCCGTCCTCGTTGGTGGGGATGACCAGGCTCTTGTGCGGACCGATGGCGTGCGCGAAGGACGCCACCTCTGCCAGGCCGTCGGGGGTCGTGTAGTGCGACCAGGACTCGTCCGTGCCCATCAGGTACACGAGCGGAAGCCCGGTCCCGGCGAGCTTGCGCAGGCTCTCGGCCTCGAAGGACTGCAGGAACACCGGTACCTTCGGCTCCTCGCCGACCAGGTCGGCCTCGCGCAGGACGGCGGTCAGCGTCGGCTCCAGCTCCAAGCCCTGTGCGACGTGGTGGGCCGGATGCTTGGTCTCGGGGTAGATCCCGATCCAGCGGCCCAGCTCCTCGGTGAGGGAGAAGGCCAGTTCGATGACCTCCTGCAGGGTCGGGATCCCGTAGGAGCCGTCCATCACCGCGTTGTCCGGGCGGATCTTCGCCATGCGCTCTTTGGCGCGCAGCGTCTTGATCTCGGCCAGGGTGAAGTCCTGCGCGAAGAAGCCCTCGGCTTCGTGCCCGTCGACCGTCCGCGTGGTGAGCCGGTCGGCGAACTCGGGGCGGTCGGCCACGTCCGTCGTGTCACCGATCTCCTGCTCGTGGCGGCAGATCAGGTGACCGTCCTTGGTGGCGACCAGGTCCATCTCGATGAAGTCGCCGCCGTGCCGGGCACCCAGCTCGTACGAGGCAAGGGTGTGCTCGGGCCGGTGACCGGAAGCCCCCCGGTGCGAAATGATCTTGATGGGGGACTCGGTCTTCTTGTTCCTGCGCACAGTCGAACCGTCCAGACAAGCGATGAGTGGAAGTGAGAAAAGGAGGCCGACCCACGTGCGGCGGGTCGGCCTCTATTCTCCAACGTCGGAGGGCCGGCTCAGGACAGCTTGCTGATCACGTGGTCGACGCACTCGGTGAGCGCGTTGACGTCACTGGGCTCCACGGCCGGGAACATCGCCACCCGCAGCTGGTTGCGGCCCAGCTTGCGGTACGGCTCGGTGTCCACGACACCGTTGGCGCGCAACACCTTCGCGATCTGGGCGGCGTCGACCTCGTCGGAGAAGTCGATCGTGCCGACCACCTGGGACCGCTGGGCCGGGTCGGTGACGAACGGCGTCGCGACGGGGGAGCGGTCCGCCCAGTTGTAGAGGAGCGAGGAGGACTCGTGGGTGCGCGCCACGGTCCACTTCAAGCCGCCCTGGGCGTTCATCCACTCCAGCTGCTCGGCGAGAAGCAGCAGCGTGGCCACGGCCGGGGTGTTGTAGGTCTGGTCCTTGGCGGAGTTGGTGACCGCCGTGGTCAGCGAGTAGAACTCCGGGATGTAGCGGCCGCTCGCCGCGATCTCCTCGACCCGGGCCAGGGCCTTGGGCGACATGATCGCGATCCACAGGCCGCCGTCGGCCGCGAAGCTCTTCTGCGGTGCGAAGTAGTAGACGTCGGTCTCGGCGATGTCGACCGGAAGCCCGCCCGCGCCGCTGGTGGCGTCCACGAGCACGAGCGAGTCCTCGTCGGCCCCGGCGACCCGCTTGATCGGGGCGGCCACGCCGGTGGAGGTCTCGTTGTGGGTGAGCGCGTAGGCGTCCACGCCGGCCTCGGCGACGGCCTCGCCGTGGGTGCCGGGGTCGGTGGTGATGACCGTGGGCTCGTCCAGCCACGGGGCGCCCTTGGCGACCTTCGCGAACTTGCTGGAGAACTCGCCGAAGGCCAGGTGCTGCGACTTGGAGCGCAGCAGCCCGTGCGCGGCGATGTCCCAGAACGCGGTGGTGCCGCCGTTGCCCAGGACCACCTCGTAGCCGTCGGGCAAGGAGAAGAGCTCGCTCACACCGGCACGGACCCGGCCCACGAGGGACTTGACCGGCTTCTGCCGGTGGGAGGTCCCCATGTAGTGGGTGCCGGAGTCGGCCAGGGCTTCGAGCTGGGCCGCTCGGACTTTGGAGGGGCCGCTCCCGAAACGGCCGTCGGAGGGCAGCAGGTTCGCGGGAATCTGAATCTCGGTCACGTCGACCAGCGTAGTGGTGCGCGCCGCGACGCTGCCGGTCAGGGCGCCAATTCCCGCCGTGAAATCAAGTGACCGGCCCATCGAATTCTCACAGGTCGGGCCTGCCGCACGTATCGGACGCCGTTAATTCCCTCGAAAACCGGGAACTTGCGGTGTGCATTTGCTATCTCAAGAGGTATCGGGGGACGAAAGTACGATCCGCGCACGGTGATCCATGGAGGGACCCCGCAAGTGGCCGACAGTACATCCGCCGTACCGAAGGAACCGGTCAGGGCCCCTGCCTTCCTCAAGGTCTTCGACGCGTTCCGCCGGCGGCCGAAGCGCTCCGGCACCCGGCGACTGATCCGCATGGAGCGGCGTGCCGCCCGCAGGCGCCCACCGGGCGGGCAGAACCAAGAGCAGCGCGGCGACTGGGCCGAACCACCCCCGGTACTGGACCTGAGTCTGGACCACCCGGCCGACCGGGACGACCTCCTCGGGATGCTGACCGAGCGCTGCGGCAACCAGCCGGTCTGGCGCCTGCCGGAGGACGCGGGGGACGAGCCACCGCGGGTGGGGGACCAGGCGCCACCAGAGCCCAGAGCCACCACGCAAGAGCTCTACGCCCTCCTGGGCAGGTTGGTGGGGCGCTCCGAGGCATCACGGAACGGTTTCCTCTGGACGAAGCGGGACCCGGCGCCGCCCCGGTTCCGGAGGCTGAGATCGCTGCTCTGGTTGGGTGAATGCGACCTCAGGTCCATCCGGGACAACGTGCTCAAGGAGGAAGTGGGGCAGGCGGACAAGCCCTTGGCGGACAGCCGAAGGGCGCAGATCCACGTTATCGCCGACCTGCGCCGGGTCAAGCAGAAGCACATCGGGGCGCAGGCCGCACCCTTGTGGGCGTCGGGGGAGACAGCCGCGGGTGAGGACGAGAGCTCCAACGAAGGGTGGAAACACCGCCGCCGACGGCGCTTCTGGCTCCTCGACAACTACATCCGGGCCTCCCACTGGCTGGCCACGCAGATCGCGCGCGTCTCCAGCCGGATCACCTTCGGCAAGCTCGACGCGATCCTGCTCACCCCGCTGGCGTTCGGGGTCAACGTCGTGGCATTCATGGCGCCTCTCGTCCTGGGTACCTTCAGTGTCGCGGGCACCTTCGGGAGCGCGGCCCAAGGTGTGAACAACGTGGTCACCGCCGTCGCCGCGGTGGTGCTGCTCTTCGTCTACCTCTCGCTGGCACCCTTCCTCGTCCTGCCGTGGAACGCCTACCGCTGGCTCAACGAGCACCGGTACGACGACGAGGACCAGTCCTTCCCCCACCACCGGGCCCGCGGCATCCGCGTACTCAACCTCATCCAGCTCCAGCGGGACCTGACCGGCTGGTTCCCGGTCGAACCGTACACGCGTGAGGCGCCGGGGCCCCGTCCCCCCGTCTCCCGATCCCGCCCGTCGACGCGCCGGGGACTGGCCCGGCTCTTCTTCGGCGGCCGCCCGTCCGAGCGCCACACCCCGGACCAGGCGGTGCGGGGCGTCCCCGAGCTCACGGACGGACTGGTGGAGCGGATCCCCTACATCCACCGGCTCGCGGTCAACGCCTTCCTCGACGACCTCGCGCACACGCACAGCGGAACGGCGCACCGTTCGTGGTTCCCACTACCGCGCGGGCGCGACCAGAGGCCGGTACTCATCCTGGACCAGGACCGGGCCGACCGTGTCGGCGCCTACCTGGTGCGCCTCATCGAGGACGAGCGGCTGCGCCGGGGCTACCCGGACCCGCTCCTCATCGTGCAGGTACGCAGCGCTGACTCCACGCCGCTGGTGGACGGCGGTGTCCACGCCGAGCGCTACCTCGACCTGCCGGAGGCCCAGGGCCGTACAGGGGAGGAGAAGGGGGAAGCGGAGGCCCAGGGCCGCTCCGGCGAGGAGAGGGAGGTGGCCCGCTGGCTGCGCGCCCGCCACGCGAGCGGGCAGCTGGGCCGGGAACGCACGGTGACCCTGCGGGTCCCGCAGCTTCCCCACACCCTGGACTGGAACGCGGACCGCCCCGAGACGACGACCGTATGGCCGGTCTCGACGCTCGCCGCGGGTTCGGCCGCTGTCGTGGTCGTACTGGTCGCCGGGGTGACGGTCCCGCTGACCAGCGTCGTGCCCAGCTACGTGCAGTCCAAGAACCCGTGCGTCATCGAGGGGGTCCAGTCACCGCCCGGAATCAGCCGTACGGAAGACGACGACTGCGTCGGGGTCACCTTCGGAGACTTCCCCTTCCACGACCGGCTGGAGATCCTCGTCGACGCGATCCACGAGCAGAACCAGGAGGTCGAGGAAGGGGACCGCCCGTACGTGACCGTGGTCTTCTTCGCGGAGCTCAACACCCTGGGCGCCAGCGACCTCTCCCTCTCCGGAGTCCAAGGCGAACTCCTCGGACTGGCGGAGGGCCAGGAGGTCCACAACAACAGGAACAGCGACAGCCTGCCCCGGATCAAACTGATGCTGGCCAACGCCGGCGACGCCTGGTCCCACGCGCGTACGGTCGCGCAGCAGGTCGTGGACCTGTCCAAGAACGAGGACCTGGGGATGGACCGGCCGATCGCGGTCATCGGCTTGGGCCACAGCGTGCAGTCCAATACCGAGGCGATCGCCGAGCTGAGCGCCGGTGAACTGCCCATGGTCGGGACCACCGCCACCTTCGACGATGTCGCGTACCTCGACACCGGGGTTCCCAGCCCCTACTTCTTCCCGATGGCGCCCGCCAACTCCAGACTCGCCAGGCAGGCGGCGCACTGGGCCTATCAGGGGGTGCCGAGCGCAGGGGGCGGCGCGGACAGCTGGCACATGGAACCCGCCAGGAGCGCCGTCGCCATCGCCAACAGCGGAGAAGGGGAGGACTACGGCCCCCACCTGGCCGTGGAGTTCATGGATGCCTTCGAAGGCGAGGCCTGGGAGGGGGATCGCCCCCCGCCGGCCGTGCAGTTCGCCGACAGGGAGGAGAAAGTGATCCCGGGCGTCCTCCCTTACGGCGGTGAGAGCGCCTCCGGCGGCGAGAGGACCACGCACGGTCACCACCTGGAGGAGGTGTGCGAAGAGGATCCCCCGGACGTCATCTACTTCGCGGGCCGCTCCTCCGACTTCCAGGACTTCTACGACCAGTTCCGCGAGGAGGGGTTGTGCGCCGACGCCGAAGTGGCGCTGCTCGGCGGTGACGACATCGCCAAGTACGTCACGGACCGGGCGCAGGACATCAGTGACGAGGGCGGCTATCCGGTCTTCTACACGCCGCTGGCCGCGAGCGGGCCGTGGAACGAGCACACGAACTCGGGTGAGCACCGCATCTACGACACCTTCCGGGACGCCATCCGCGAGCACTATCCCTGCAGTGCGGCTGCCGCCCACGGCGGAGAGGCCGAGTCCGGCGACGGGGACGGCCTCCCGGAGGACGCCGCAGACGGCACTCCGCAGGACACCACGGAATGCGTTCCGGAGGAGGCCGACACCGGAGACTACGGCGCGGGGGAGGACGACGGGCTGCCGTCGATCGCACACGCGGTGATGGCCCACGACGGTTTCCGGGTGATCAGCCGTGCGCTGCAGAGCGACACGGACGGGCCGGCCGGGCAGGCCCCCCCGAGGGGTGGCCTCGCCGGTGCCCGAGGACGGGGAGGCCAACGACCCGTCGCCGTCACCGGCCGCGGACCTGTTCCCACAGGAGGAGTACGAGGAAGCACGGGCCGGGCTCCTGCGGGAGATCCAGGGGACCGACGGACTCTCCCTCGCGTCGGGGGAGATCCGCTTCGGCCGCTCCACTACCGGGAACTGGTATCCCGATCGCATGGTGCAGCTCGTCCAGGTGGGTGAGCTCTCCGGGCAGCACTGGCAGAGGGCCATCGCCACGTGCGGGCACATCACCCAGACGACGGTCGACGCGGGACCGTCATGCCTCTGACACCTTGGGGTCCGGGTGGCGGCGCGCTAGATCGTTGATGGGAGTTTGGTTTCCTGGTCAGTGGTAGTAGGCGATCAACGATCGCTTGACCGGGGCACCGATCAGCCAGTTGTGCCAGATCGCGGCGTTGAGTGCGCAGATCCTCTGACAGGTACGCGCCCACAGCCCTTCGGTGCTGCGGGCTGCGTGCCGCTCCAACCCGAGCTGGTTCTTCAGCGTCCAGATCACCGCCTCGATCCGCTGGCGCAGCCAGGACGGGAACACCTTCACCTCGGGTTCGGGCTCGTCCTTGCGGACCGGGCGGATGAGCAGATGGCCCAGGTCCGCCGCGGCCTTCTCGATCTCGGCGCCGGCCAGGCCCTTGTCACACACGATCGGGGCCGGGCCCGGGGCGCAGTCCTGGACGTGCAGCAGGTGCAGGGCCTGAGCGCGTTCGTCCAGCTCTTTGGGGTGGGCCAGGCTGAACGCGCATACCGCTCCCTCGGGGGTGGTGATGAGCATGAGTTTGGCACCCCAGTAGAAGGCGTGGTGGGAGACGTCGCGGCCGTATCCGGCGATCTCGCCCAGGTTGGAGCGGTTGACGGTGGTGCGCGAGGCACCGCAGCGCAGCGGGGTGCCGTCCATCAAGCGCAGCCGCTCCCACCAGGAGGGCACGGCCCTGGCCAACCACATCGTTGCTGTGAGCAGGGCTGGTGCCAGATCGCGCAGGTGGCGGTTGTATTCGGACTGGCCGGGCAGGCGGGGGAAGAGGTGGCCGATACGGGCGGGCGCGGCGCGCATCCAGTGGCGTTCGGAGTCATGGCGCAGTAGCACTTGGGCTACCGCGACGCAGACGAGTTCGGCGTCGGTGAGCAGCCGTTTCGGGCCGCGTTTGCGGGGTTGTTCACGCGCAGGCAGGACATGGTCATCCAAGTGGACGTAGAGTGCGGTCAGAAGGGCGTCAAGGTTGGTCGTCACACACCGATCCTCGACGCCCTTCGTCATGGGCGCAGGAGTTCCAGAAAACTCCCATCAACGATCTAGGGCGCGGGGCCGGGTGGCGCCGTGCGTGCGCAGCGCGAGAGTATGCGTCGTGTGGACCACCAGAACCCTGCCGAACTGCGGAAACCGTACATGGGTGAACCTCTGCGCCGATCGATGCTGGCCGACCATCCGATGACGCAGTTCCACCTGTGGTTCGGCGAGGCCCATACATCGGGTCTCGCCGAACCCAACGCGATGGTGCTGTCGTCGGTGGAACCCTCCGGGATGCCTCGGTCCCGCACGGTGCTGATGAAGGGCTACGACCGCTCGGGTCTGCGCTTCTTCACCAACTACACCTCGCGCAAGGGCCAGGCGCTGGAGTCCGACCCCCGTGCCTCCGTCGTGTTCCCTTGGCACGCGATCCGCCGCCAGGTCTTGGTCGCGGGGCACGCGGAGCGGCTCAGCGACGAGGAGAACGACCGCTACTTCGCCTCCCGCCCGCGCGGATCGCAGCTGGGCGCCTGGGCCAGCGAACGCCAGTCCCGGACGGTGGCCGACCGCGTCGAGCTGGACCGCCTCTTCCGCGACTTCGACTCCGTGTGGGGCACCGACGAACCCATCCCCCGGCCCGCCTACTGGGGCGGGTTCCGGCTGGTCCCCCGGGAAGTGGAGTTCTGGCAGGGCGGGGCGGACCGCATGCACGACCGGTTCCGGTACCTGTGGGCCGAGGACGGGACGTGGGATGTCGACCGCCTCGCACCCTGAACACCCGAGCACCCAGCGTGACCTTGGTCGCCGTGAGTGCGGATGCCGGTGGTGGCAGGAGGTGTTCTCGGGCGGGTTCGCAAGGGTCCCCCGGATACTTCGATTTTCAACGAGGTGCCCTGCACGCCTGTGACCTCCTGCCCTTGTGCTTCCGGGGCTGCGGGGGCCGAACGCGTCCGTATAGTGAGACACTAGCGAAATCCATGCTCGGTGCGTCGCGATATGCTTGGCGTAAGCGGTGGTCGCTCCCGCGGTCCTGCGGACACCCCGGTCCCCACTCGGCCCTAGGGAATCATGTGGTCCCGGCCTGTGTTGTGAGAGACCTGCCGTGCCCGCCGCGACCGCGCGCCGGGCACAGAGCCTTGGGAGGGGAGTCTTGACCGCACACGGGCTGATCGACACCACGGAGATGTACCTCCGTACGGTTTTCGAGCTCGAAGAGGAGGGCATTGTCCCGCTTCGGGCGCGTATCGCCGAGCGCCTGCACCAGAGCGGTCCCACGGTCAGTCAGACCGTTGCCCGCATGGAGCGCGACGGCCTGCTGCGGGTCGAGAACGATCGCCACCTCGTGATGACCGCCGAGGGGCGCAGGCTGGCCACGCACGTCATGCGCAAGCACCGGCTCGCCGAGCGCCTGCTCGTCGACGTCATCGGGCTGCCGTGGGAGGACGTGCACATCGAGGCCTGCCGCTGGGAGCACGTCATCTCGGAAGCCGTGGAGGAACGTCTGGTGGGGCTGCTCAACGCCCCGTCGGTGTGCCCGCACGGCAACCCCATCCCCGGTCTGGACGAGCTGGGCCTGGAGGGGTACTCGCCTGAGCCGTTCACCGACGACTCCATCGTTCCGATGATCGATGCCGCGTCCAACACGGAAACCACCGTCACCGTGCGGCGCATCAGTGAACAGTTGCAGCCGGACGCGGACATCATGCTCACCTTGCGCAAATCCGGGGTACGACCCGGACAGGAAGTTGTACTTCGCGCCTCGGACGGCGGGGTGCGTGTCAGCGGCGGCGACGGGGACACAGAGCTTCCCGCCGACGTCGCCGGGCACGTCTTCGTCGCCAAGCCGTGAAGCGTCCGTACACGTTGATTGGTTGCTCATCGGGATTGTCTCATTGCGCTGCGGGAACGTTGACGGTGTTGCTACGCTCGCTCCAAGGTGCGGTCGTTCGGGGTACCCGGAGCAGGCATGTGTGCAGCTCATGACGGCGAGGTGGCGGCTAGATGACACGGTGGGGTGAGCCCTTCCGGGAGAGCGACGCGCTCGTCACGGCCGAGGTCGTCGACCAGGCCCAGATCGCCATCGTCGTCATCGACCGGTTCAGCCTCCTTCGCTACTGGAACCCCTACGCGCGAGAGCTCTTCGGGTTCGTCGGCGGGCGCGACTACGTGGGCCTGTCCCTGCTCGACATCGGTATTCACGAGTCCGACCGCGAACACGCCTCCCAACTGGCCCGCCGCGTCCTGCGCGGTGAACCGTGGGAAGGCACGTTCGCGGTACTCAAGGGCGACTCCACCTGGATCCACGTGCGGGCGCAGGCCGTGCCCATGCGCGACGACTCGGGAGAGATCGACGGCATCACCCTCATCGCACGCGAGGCGCTGCGCAGCGGCCGCGTCGAGGAGCAGTACGGTCTGCTCGAACGCATCGGCAGCCGCCTGGCCAGTTCGCTGGAGTTCGACTCCACGGTGAAGGGTGTGGCGGGGATCCTGGTGCCCCAGTTCGCCGACCACTGCTTCATCGACCTCTACGACCACGACTCCCTGATCAGGCAGGTCTCGGTGCACGCCGAGGGCTGGACCCCGCCGCCGTGCACCTGGTTCGACGTCGGAGACGAGGTCCGCTACCCCGAACGCCACTTCGTCACCCAGGCGATGCGCCGCCTGGAGACGGTGGTCAGCAGCGACTACCTCTACGAGCACTCGCCCAACGACCGCTCCGACCGGGTGTCCCGCCAAGTCGGTGTGACCTCCGCCATCGCCGCCCCGCTCCGGGCCCGCGGCGAGGTCCTCGGTGTGCTGACCCTGGCCCTGTCCGGGCTCTCCCCCCGGCAGAAGAGCAGTTACGGCGGTTTCGACCGGGACCTGGTCGGCGCCATCGCCTCCCGGGTCGCGTTGGCCATCGACAACGCGCGCCTGTTCGAGGAGGAGCGCAGCACCGCGCTCGCCTTCCAGAACAGCCTCATGCCCACCGACTTCGCGCCCTTGGACGGGCTGACCGTCGCCCACCGCTACCTGCCAGCCGGGCCGCTCCAGGCGCACGGACACGGCATCCAGACCCAGGTGGGCGGCGACTTCTACGACGCGATCCCGCTCTCCGCGGGCCGCGTCGGCCTCGTCATCGGCGATGTCGAGGGCCGAGGGCCGCACGCCGCCGCCGTCATGGGCCAGCTGCGCGCCGCTCTGCGCGCCTTCGCCCAAGCCGACCGGGAGCCCGCCGACATCCTGCGTGAACTGGACGAATGGGTGCGGCAACTCGGTATCCCCGACGGCAAGGGGGGTGATTGGATCCCCAGCGTCAGCTGCCTGTACATGGTCTACGACGCCTGGTCCCGGGAACTGTCCTACGCCAACGCCGGGCACGCCTCCCCGCTGCTGATCACGTCGGAGTCGGTGGACGCCCTCGACCTGGAGGTCACCGACCGTATGCTGGGCGTGCGCGCCAAGGGCGGTTCGGGTGAGGACATCGTCTACCACCAAGCCGATCTGCGCCTGCCCATCGGCGCCACCCTGGTCCTCTACACCGACGGGTTGGTGGACCGGCGGCCGGTCGGAGGCAGGGCCGACCCCGAGCGGGCCCTGGTCCGCATGACCGACCGGGTCGCCGAGGTCGCCGACAAGGACGTGGAACAGATCGCCGAGGCCGCCGTGCACAGCGTCCCCGGCGAACTGGACGACGACACGGCGCTGCTGGTCGTGCGCACCCACTCCGACGAGCTCGCGCTGCGCGAGGGCTGGTTCCCCTCCGAGGCCTCCACCGTGGGGGAGGCACGCCACCTGGCGGCCGACACCTTCAAGGAATGGGGGGTCGACCGCGACCAGGCCGAACTCGCCTGCCTGCTGGTCTCGGAGATCGTCACCAACGTGGTCATCCACGCCACCCCGCACCCGGTGCACCGCGAGTTCACCGGCGCCGGCGTGCTGGACTCGGAGAGCCCGCTCGAATCGGGCGGCATGGTCGACGAGTTCGACGAGGACTGGAGTGACCTGCTGGAAGCCGTCGCGGAGGAGGACGGGTCCCCCGACGACCCCGGTGAGAAGGAGTTCCTGCTCCGGCTCCGCCGCGGTGCCAACGCCGTGTGGGTGGAGGTCTTCGACCACGACCTGCGCCTGCCGCGCATCCGAAGCGCCGCCGCCGACGACGAAGGCGGCCGCGGCCTGTACCTCGTCGAGCAGCTCGCCAGCCGCTGGGGCTCCAGGCCCACTCCGGACGGCAAGGCCGTGTGGTTCGAGATGCCCATGCACGCCGCGGTGGCAGACGACGGGGTCGAAGAGGCCGAGAAAGACGACGAGGAATAGTTCGCGCGCCCGTCGGTCCCCGCCGACGGGTCATCGGCGCTGCACCCCCTTTAACGCGAGTTCAGGGCACCTTTTACGGAGTGAACGCGGCCGGGAGCGACAGTTCCGGCCGCTTCGTCGTGCCTAAAAATGCCCTCAGGACTACTTGATTCTCTGTAGCCGTATGGTTACTTTGGCACTCGTAAAGCGAAGGAATGCGGTCGTCGGAATGGTGGTCCTGTCTTGGCTTCAGCGGATGGGAAAATGGTTCCCAGTCTCGGTTCGGGCGTTGGGGAACAACGTCCCTTTCGGTTCCGTGTATCTGCTCAGGCCGATCGCTGCGGTGTTCAGTCGGCCCTACGGGGCTCTTCGCCGATGCCCGCGCCCGTGTTGGTAAAAGGCTCACTCTCCGTTGCGAAACCCGTGTCCGTCATTCCTCTCCGTGCCCCCTGAGTGAATGTCGGCCGGGCTGTTCCAAGCCTGGTCGCCCCATTCCATTCCGTCCGCCAACGGCTGTCGCCGCGTCTGCCGGTGCCGTGCCCATCCCCGTCCCACCCATCCCCGGCCCGTATTGCCCGCTCCACCACCCGCCCCCACAGCCGGGATCTCGCAGAGGGTCCGTACCCGCCTTCGGGCCGTCCGTTGAGCCCCGGCTTCCCTCCGGACGCCGGAAGACCCGGCACCCCACGGGGTGACGGGTCTCCGGTGTGTTCAGGGGGAAGGCGGGATGCTCAGCGCCAGGACCAGGCCCACAGCAGCAGGCAGACGAAGATGAAGAACACCACGATGCCGCTGGTCGCCCAAGGGATGTGGATCCTCGGGCGGAGCTTGCGCACGCCGATGATGAGCAGTACCACCAGAAGCCCCATCACGATGAGGCCGTCCCACGCTCCGCTCATGACCGGGCCCTTCCGAACAGGGGTGCTACAGGCTCAGGCCCCGGCCCACGATCTCCTTCATGATCTCGGTGGTGCCGCCGTAGATCGTCTGGATCCGCGCGTCCTGCCAGGCCCGTGCTACGGGGTATTCCATCATGTACCCGTACCCGCCGTGAAGCTGGAGGCACCGGTCCATGGCCCGGTTGCACATCTCGGTGGTCCACCACTTGGCCTTGGCCGCGTCCTCGACGGTGAGCTCACCCTTGTTGAGCAGCTCGACTCCGCGATCCACGTAGGTGCGCCCCAGGTCCACCTCGGTCGCGATCTCGGCCAGAACAAAACGGGTGTTCTGGAAGCGCCCAATCGAGCGGCCGAAGGCGCTGCGCTCCCGGCAGTACTCGATGGTGTGCTGCAGGATGAAGTCCGCGGAGGCGACCGCGCAGGTCGCGATGGACAGTCGTTCCTGGGGCAGGTTCTCGAGCAGGTGGATGAACCCCTGGCCCTCGGTGCCGATCAGGTTGGCGGCCGGAACCCGCACATCGTCGAAGAACAGCTCGGCGGTGTCCTGCGCCTTCATACCGATCTTGTCGAGGTTGCGGCCTCGCTCGAAGCCGGGCATCCCCCGCTCCACGACGATCAGTGAGAAGCCCTGGGCGCCGGCCTCGGGGTCGGTCTGGCAGACCACGATGACCAGGTCGGCGTTGATGCCGTTGGTGATGAAGGTCTTACTGCCGTTGATGACGAACTCGTCGCCGTCGCGCACCGCGGAGGTCTTGATCCCCTGGAGGTCGCTGCCGGTTCCGGGCTCGGTCATGGCGATCGCCGTGATCAGCTCTCCGCTCGCGAAGCCGGGTAGCCAGCGCTTCTTCTGCTCGTCGGTGGTGAGCCCGACCAGGTACGGCGCGATGATGTCGTTCTGCAGAGTGACGCCCAGGCCGCTCGCGTGCGCTCTGCAGATCTCCTCGTTGACGATCTGGTTGTAGCGGTAGTCGTAAAGGCCGGTGCCGCCGTACTCCTCGGGGACGCCGTGGCCCAAGAGGCCGACCTCGCCGGCCTTCAGCCACACCTCGCGGGGTACGAGGCCGTCCTTCTCCCACTGCTCGTGGAAGGGCGTGACATCCCGCTTGAGGAACTCCGCCACCGATTCGCGGAAGAGGTCGTGGTCGGCGTCGAAGAGTTCCCGCTTCATGCGCTGCTCCGGTCCGTGTCGTGGATCACTGATGTTCCCACACGGTAACCGAATCACGTTCGGTATTGAAGGGGAGGGGGCAAGCTGGGGCAAAGTTCCTGTTCGGGTGGGCGGTTCCCGGTGCCTGTGGGGGATCGCGTTCCTAGTGTGGCCGCAGCGGGGACGCAGAGGGCGGGACGGCCCGAGCCTTGGAGGCGATTCGATGGCCAGCGGTACGGCCGACTACCGAGAGGGCCGCGAACGGCACGGGGGGCGGATCGTGCTGATCATGACAGCCCTGATGCTCACGGTTCTGCTCGCGGCCTTGGACCAGACCATCGTCTCCACCGCCCTGCCGACGATCGTTTCGGACCTGGGCGGCCTCAACCACCTCTCCTGGGTGATCACCGCCTACCTGCTGGCCGTCACCGCCAGTACCCCGCTCTGGGGAAAGCTCGGCGACCAGTTCGGCCGTAAGCGCCTGTTCCTGTGGTGCATCGCGGTCTTCCTTGTGGGCTCGGCGCTGTGCGGCATAGCTCAGGACATGCTCCAGCTGATCCTTGCCAGGGGTTTCCAAGGGATCGGCGGTGGCGGGCTCATGGTGCTCGCCTCGGCGATCATCGGCGACGTGGTCTCGCCAAGGGAGCGCGGCAAGTACCAAGGGCTGTTCGGCGCGGTCTTCGGGGTCTCCAGCGTGGCCGGCCCCCTCCTCGGCGGCCTGTTCGTCGACCACCTGTCCTGGCGGTGGGTGTTCTACGTGAACCTGCCGCTCGGTCTGGTCGCGTTCCTGACGGTCTTGGCCGTCCTGCCCCGACAGACCCCGGTCGGGCGCCAGAACATCGACTACTCGGGCATCGTGCTGCTCGCTGCCACCGCCGTCTGCCTCACCCTCGTGGCGTCATGGGGCGGCAGCGTCTACGCCTGGCTGTCGTGGCAGATCATCGTCCTGGCCGCGGCGGGCCTGGTCCTGGGGCTGGGATGGTGGCTCACCGCCCGGCGGGCCAGCGACCCCGTCATGCCGCTCAGCCTGTTCCGCAACGCGACCATCGTCGTCGCGATGGGCATCGGCTTCTGTGTGGGCTTCGCGATGATGGGTTCGATGGCGTTCCTGCCGCTGTTCCTGCAGATCGTCCACGGGCTCTCCCCGACCGCTTCGGGGCTGCACCTGCTCCCGATGGTGGCGGGCATGTTCCTCACCTCGATCACCAGCGGCCGCCTGGTCACTCGGACCGGCCACTACAAGGCCTATCCAATCGCGGGCATGGCCCTCACGGCGCTCGGGCTCCTCCTGATGTCCACCATGGGCCCGGACAGCTCGCTGGTGGAGATGGGCGCGTACTTCTTCGTCCTGGGCACCGGACTGGGGCTGGTGATGCAGGTGGTGGTCGTGGTGGTGCAGAACGCCGCCTCCTACAGCGACCTGGGGGTGGCCACCTCCTCGGCTACCTTCTTCCGCTCGATCGGCGGGTCCTTCGGCACGGCCGTGTTCGGCGCGGTGTTCGCCGGGCAGCTCGCGTCCAACCTGGCTGCCCGCGCCGACGAGATCCAGCTGCCGCCGGGGCTGGACACGAGCACCCTGGAGAGCGACCCGACGGCCCTGGACGGCCTGCCCCCGGCGACCCAGGCGAGCTTCCTGGAGGCCTACGCCGACGCCATCGACTCGGTATTCCTGTGGGCGGTCCCCATCGCCCTCACCGGCTTCGTCCTGGCGCTGTTCCTCAAGCAGATCCCGCTGCGCACCACCATCGGCACCCCCGACCTCGACGAGAGCGTCTCTCCCGTGGCGGCCCCCAGCCGGAGCGCCATCGAGCAGGTGGAGCACGAGGTCTACCGGGCCTGCGGGGCCGAGGGCGCCGAGACGATGTACGGGCGGCTCCGGGAGGCGGCCGGGCTGGACGTCTCCACCGAGGCGTGCTGGGCCCTGAGCCACCTCGGGATCAAGGGGGAACTGGGCGCGGGCGAACTCAGCCGGATGTCCGGCCTGGACGTCTCCCGTTGGGAGACCGTGCACCAGGAGCTGCTGGACGCCGGGTACCTGGTCTCCGACGAGGACCCATGGGAGCTGAACTGGCGCGGTGAGGACGCGGTCCGGCAGCTGTACGAGGAGCACCGCACGGCGCTGCGCTCACTGCTCTCCGACTTCGGTCCGGACGAGCACCCCGACGTGTTCGAGGTGCTGGAGAAGGTCACCGGGGAGACCCTGGGGGACCAGAGCGACGCCTCGAAGATCTTCCGCGGGAACGGAGAGCCAAGAGACTGAGCCGATGCAGCTGAGCTGGTCCGGGATGCGGAATGCAGGGGGCGGCCACTTGCCAGCACCACGAAACCGAATACAGTTCGGTTCAACAGGACGTCACTATTCACGCCCCTTGGAGGACCCCGTGGCCGAGGCCTACATCGTCGGAGCAGTACGTACCCCCGTCGGGACGAAGAAGGGCGCGCTGGCCGCCGTGCACCCCGCGGACCTCGGCGCGCACGTCCTCAAGGAGCTCGTCGGGCGCACCGGGGTCGACCCGGCCGCGGTCGAGGACGTCATCATGGGTGTCGTCAGCCAGGCCGGCCCGCAGGCTCTGGACCTGGCCCGCACCGCGTGGCTGTCCGCCGGGCTCCCCGAAACCGTCCCCGGCGTCACCATCGACCGCCAGTGCGGCTCATCCCAGCAGTCCATCCATTTCGCCGCCCAAGGCGTCATGTCAGGCACCCAGGACCTGGTCGTGGCCACCGGTGTGGAGAACATGGGGATGGTCCCCATGGGCGCCAACGTCCAGTTCGCCATCGACAACGACATCCCG
The DNA here is from genome assembly GCF_054778635.1 of Nocardiopsis nanhaiensis. Classification (NCBI taxonomy): domain Bacteria; kingdom Bacillati; phylum Actinomycetota; class Actinomycetes; order Streptosporangiales; family Nocardiopsidaceae; genus Nocardiopsis; species Nocardiopsis nanhaiensis. The sequence continues at coordinate 20,351 of NZ_BAAGZJ010000074.1, read as the reverse complement.
CTGTACGGCGACGGCTGGATCGAGCGGTACGGCTTCCAGGAGATCTCCCAGTTCCGCGGCGCCCAGCTCATGTGCGAGAAATGGGGCTACAAGCGAGAGCAGCTGGAGCAGTTCGCGCTGGAGAGCCACCAGCGCGCCGCCGCCGCGCAGGACGCCGGGTACTTCGATTCCCAGATCGCCCCCATCGCCGGGGTGGCCAAGGACGAGGGCGTCCGCGCCGACACCACCATGGAGAAGATGGCCGGACTCAACGCGCTGCGTGAGGGCTGGGAGCTCACCCCCGCGGTCGCGAGCCAGATCTCCGTCGGCGCCGGTGCGCTGCTCATCGCCTCCAAGCGCGCCGTCGAGCAGCACAACCTGACTCCGGTCGCCCGTATCGTCCAGCTCTCGCTGGTCGGCGACGACCCGGTCTACATGCTCACCGCCCCGATCCCGGCGACCAAGATCGCCCTGGAGAAGGCCGGCCTGAGCATCGACGACATCGACGTCACCGAGATCAACGAGGCCTTCGCCCCCGTCCCCATGTCCTGGATCGACGAGCTGGGCGCCGATCCGGCCAAGGTCAACCCCAACGGCGGTGCCATCGCCCTGGGCCACCCGCTGGGAGCCACCGGTTCCGTCCTCATGACCAAGCTGGTCAACGAACTGCACCGCACCGGCGGCCGCTACGGCCTCCAGACCATGTGCGAGGGCGGCGGCCAGGCCAACGTCACCATCATCGAACGAGTCTGACCCCTGACCCGAGAGGGCCGCGTACCGAGCAGCCGGGACGCGGCCCTTTGGTGTTCACGGTTTCTGTTCAGGTTCTCCTGTTAGTAATACCTGTCGAGTATTACCCTGGTCCCATGAGAATCACTGAGAAGGGCCAGGTCACCATCCCGGTCGAGGTTCGCCGAAGGTTGGGTCTCAACCCGGGCGACGAAGTCGAGTTCGTCCTTGAGGGCAAAGGGGCCCGTGTGGTCCGTGCGGCGACCGTGCCCTCACGCGGGCAGCGCCTGGTCGAGCGTCTTCGCGGTAAGGCCAAGTCCACCATGAGTACGGACGAGATCATGGCATTGACCAGGGGGGACGATGACGGCTGCTGAGCCCGGCAGGTCCTGCCTGGCAGACGATGCCCCACCCCCCTCGTCAACGCTGGTCGACACCAACATCCTGCTTGACGTCTTCACGCAGGACTCCACATGGGGGGCTTGGTCGGAGCAGGGCCTGGCGGAGGCGGCTGACCAAGGTCCCCTGGTCATCAATCCGATCATCTACGCCGAGGTTTCCGTTGGTTTCGACCGGATCGAGGAACTGGATCTCGCGTTGGCGGACGACTTCGTCCGATCAGATCTGCCGTGGGAGGCGGCATTTCTGGCTGGGAAGTGCCACCTGCGCTATCGGAAGCAGGGAGGGACCAAGCATGCTCCGCTGCCGGACTTCTATATCGGCGCCCACGCGGCGATCGCGGGGCATCACCTACTGACCAGGGATGCTCGGCGATTCCGAACGTACTTTCCGACGGTGAAGCTGATCAGCCCCAACTAGGGTGACGAGCAGGGAGTGGTCAGCGCTGGTCGGCCAGCGCCTCGCCGCTGACGCCGTTCTCCAGGCCCAGCCAGGCGGCCATCTCCGCCAGCTGCTCCACCAGCTCCGGCAGGGTCTCGGCCGGGGCGTCCTCCTCCAGGGTGATCTTCCGGGCCAGCAGGGTGCCCGAGGCGCGGTCGGCCTTGAGGTCGACCCGGGCGACCAGGTCCTCGCCCAGCAGGAACGGCAGCACGTAGTACCCGTGCACCCGCTTGGCGGCGGGCACGTAGATCTCCAGGCGGTACCGGAAACCGAACAGCTCCTCCGCCCGGTCGCGGGTCCACACCAGGGAGTCGAACGGGCTCAGCAGGGCGCGGGCGTCCACCCGCCGCGGGATGCGGGCGTCCCGGTGCAGGTAGGCGGGACGGTTCCAGCCGCGCACGGTGACCGGGACCAGCTCACCAGAGTCCACCAGGTCGGCGACGGCCCGCCGTGACTCGGGCGGACGGAGCCGGAAGTAGTCACGCAGGTCGGGCTCGGTGGCCACCCCGTGGGCGCGGGCGGCGATCGCCACCAGTTCTCGGTGGGCCTCCTCCGGCTCTGGGCGGGGCAGCGCGTGCACCTCGGCGGGCAGCACGCGCTCGGTCAGGTCGTAGCGGCGCTCGAACTGGACGTTGCGGCCGTCCGTGGTGACATCGCCGATCCAGAACAGGTATTCCAGGCACTTCTTGACCTCGGACCAGTTCCAGCCCCAGTGCTCCTTGGCGCGCGGTACGTCGTGGGCGAGGGCGGACTCCACCTCGCGTGCGGTGGCCGGGCCGATCCGCGCGACCTCCTCGTGCACCGCCTTGACCAGTTCGGGCTTGTTCTCGAGGACGCTGTTGATCCACCCGACCCGTTCCTGGGCGCGGTTGCGTTCCATCCGGAACCGCATGAGGTGGTGGATGGCCGGCGGCACCAGGCTCGCCTCGTGGGCCCAGCACTCCACCAGCCGAGCCGGGCTGGACCCGGCGGCGGTCGTGGTGGCCCGGTCCAGCAGCGCCGGGTCGTAGGCGCCCAGGCGTGCGAACACCGGCAGGTACTGGCTGCGGGCCAGCACGTTCACGCTGTCGATCTGGAGCAGGCCCACCCGGCGCAGGACGCGCGCCAAGTGGGTGAGTGTGGGTCGGGTACGCGGCCGCGGGTCGGCGAACCCCTGGGCGGCCAGGGCGATCCGACGGGCCTGGGGCAGGGAGAACTCCGCGTCGCGGCGGGGGTGCGGTTCGGCCATGGGCCCAACCTAACTCCCGCCGCCGACATTCCCCGGTGCGTCCGGGGAGCCCGATGCCCTCGGAGGCGTCATCCCATCCGGCGGTGCTGGTTCTCCTCCTTGGACGGCCCGGGCACGGCCGGGGCGATGAGCGGTCCGGGCAGTGACGGGTCCAGGACACCCTCCTCCAACCAGGTGTAGGAGTCGTCCATCAGTCGGCGGGCCAGCTTGCCGTCCAAGTCGTCGGTGTTGGACCACAGGCCCTCGAAGAGGGTGTCGATCCGCAGACGGGCCTGGCGGCAGAAGACGTCGGCCAGCTCGAACGGGGTGGTGCCCCGCTCGGGGTGGGCGTCCGCGTCGGCACGCGCGCGCACCACCACGGCGCTCATGGCGAACAGTTCGGCGCCGATGTCCACCACGCGGCTGAGGAAGCCCTGCTTGACCTCCATCTTCCCCTGCCAGAGCGACATCCCGTAGAACGTGGACCGGGCGAGCTTCCGTGAGGTGCGCTCGACGTAGCGCAGGTGCGCGGCGAGCGGACCGAACTCCACGAAGGCCGAGGGCACCTGGCCCTGGCCGACGACCAGCGTCGGCAGCCACTTGGCGTAGAACCCGCTCGCCTGGGCCACGGCGCGCGCCTTGTCGGACCGGCTGGACTCGGGGTCGATGATGTCCCCGGCCACGGACAGGTGCGCGTCCACCGCCTCACGGGCGATGAGGAGGTGCATGATCTCCGTCGATCCCTCGAAGATCCGGTTGATGCGCAGGTCGCGCAGCATCTGCTCGGCTGGCACCCCGCGCTCGCCCCGGGCGGCCAGGGAGTCGGCGGTCTCGAAACCGCGCCCGCCGCGTACCTGGACGAGTTCGTCGGCGATCGTGGACGCCATCTCCGAGGCCCACAGCTTGGCGATGGCCGCCTCGATCCGGATGTCGTGGCGCTTGTCGTCGGCCATCTGGCTGGACAGGTCCAGCATGGCCTCCATGGCGTAGGTGGTGGCGGTGATGAAGGAGAGCTTCTTGGCCACCTCCTCGTGCTTGCCGACCGGACGGCCCCACTGGACGCGTTCCCGCGACCACTCGCGGGCGACCTTGGTGGCCCACTTGCCCGCGCCCGCGCACATGGCGGGCAGGGAAAGGCGGCCGGTGTTGAGGGTGGACAGGGCGATGCGCAGCCCGTGCCCCTCCTTGCCGATCCGGTTCTCCGCGGGCACCCGCACCTGGTGCAGGCGGGTGACGCCGTTCTCCAGGCCCTTCAGCCCCATGAAGCGGTTGCGGTGCTCGACGGTGATGCCGGGGGAGTCGCCCTCGACGACGAAGGCCGTGATGCCGCCCCGGTGCCCGGGGCTCTCCGGGACGCGCGCCATCACCACGAGAAGGTCGGCGACCACACCGTTGGTCGTCCACAGCTTGACCCCGTCGAGTACGTACTCCGAGCCGTCCTCCGTGGGCGTGGCCGTGGAGTGCAGGCGGGCCGGGTCGCTGCCGACGTCGGGTTCGGTGAGCAGGAAGGCGCTGATCGCGTCGGTGGCGCAGCGGGGCAGGAAGGCGCGCTTCTGCTCCTCCGTGCCGAACATGGAGATCGGCTGCGGCACCCCGATGGACTGGTGGGCGGAGAGCAGTGCGCCGATCGCCGGGCAGACCGATCCGACCAGCATCAGGGCGCGGTTGTAGTAGACCTGTGTGAGGCCGAGTCCTCCGTACTCGGCGGGGATCTTCATCCCGAAGGCGCCGATCCCCCGCAGGGCGGTAATCGTCTCGTCCGGTATGCACTCCTCCCGTTCGATGCGTTGGGAGTCGATGCCCCCGCAGACGTCGCGGAGGGCGGCCAGGAAGGCCTCGCCGCGCTGGCGGGCCGGTTCGTCCGGGTGCGGGAAAGGATGGATCAGGTCCAGGCGCAGGCGGCCCAGATATAGCTCCTTGGCGAAGCTGGGCTGGCTCCACTCGCTCTCGCGGGCCTGTTCGGCCACCTGGCGGGCTTTGCGTTCGTCGACCTCGGGTGCTTGTACACCGGTGTTGGGTTCGACCTTCGACATGTGCGCGTTCACCTCGTTGAGGGAGAAGTCGATGTGGTCTGCATCACAGCACCTACCCGGGAGTAGCGGGTCTGATGCTTGCGGCGGATCCGATGCTTGCGGGCGGCGCGTCCCGGATCCGACCCCCCGGTCCGGTCTCGGAAGCGGGACAATCGTGGCGGCATGGAGAACTTTATGGGCGCTACGCAGAAAACCTTTCGCGCAATGCGAACCGTTCCGGGGGGTTGGCCGTCCTACGAGACGCGACGGAAACCAACCGAGCATGTGCCGGGAGTCGCTCAACCCCGGTGCGGAGGACGGCCGCACCGGGGTTTCCTTGTGTCCGCCGAACATGCCCTAGCCTTTTGCTGTGCGTATCGCGACTTGGAATGTGAACAGTGCCCGGGCCAGGGCCGAGCGGATCGGCGACTGGTTGGACCGGAGTGACATCGACGTCCTCGCCATCCAGGAGACCAAGGCGCGCGACCACCAGTTCCCCGAGTCGGTCTTCACCGACCGCGGGTACGAGGTCGCCCACCACGGCCTCTCCCAGTGGAACGGGGTCGCGATCGCCTCGCGCGTGGGGCTGGACGACGTGCAGATCGGCTTCCCCGGACAGCCCGGCTTCGGCGACCCGGAAGAGCGCGAGGCCAGGGCCATCGCGGCCACCTGCGGCGGCGTCCAGGTGTGGAGCCTGTACGTGCCCAACGGCCGCGAGATCGACCACCCCCACTACGACTACAAGCTCCGCTGGCTGGAGGCCCTGTGCCAGGCGGGCGCGGCACGGCTGGCCGAGGAGCCCGAAGCGCAGATCGCCTACGTCGGCGACTTCAACATCGCCCCGCAGGACGACGACGTGTGGGACATGGCCGCCTTCGAAGGCGCGACCCACGTCACCGGCCCCGAACGGGAAGCCTTCACCGAACTGGTCGGCGCCGGCTTCACGGAGGTCGTGCGCGACTTCACCCCCGGTCCCGGCGTCTACACCTACTGGGACTACAAGGGCCTGGCCTTCCCGAAGCGCATGGGAATGCGCATCGACTTCGTCCTCGCCTCGCCGGCGCTCCGCTCCCGGGTGACCGGCGCGAGCATCGACCGCGAGGAGCGCAAGGGAAAGGGCGCCTCCGACCACGCACCGGTGATCGTCGCCCTCGACGGCGCCGACAGCCAGCCCGTCGACCGTCCGAAGAAGTGAGCGGCGCAGTGAATGACATGAGTGCGGCACCGCGCATCGCGGTCCTCGGCAGTGTGAACATGGACCTCGTCGCCTACGTGGACGAGGTACCGGGCGGCGGCGAGACCGTCACCGGGACCGGTTTCCGCCAGGTCCCCGGAGGCAAGGGCGCCAACCAGGCGGTGGCGGCCGCCCGGGCCGGAGCCGACGTGGCCTTCCTCGGCGCGGTCGGCGACGACGCCTTCGGCGCGGAGTTGCGGGCCAACCTGGCCAAGAGCGGGGTCGACGCCTCCGGGCTGCGCACGGTTCCCGGGGTGTCCGGTGTGGCGCACATCGTGGTCGACGGCCGCGCCGGCAACCGGATCATCGTCGTTCCCGGAGCCAACGCCGAAGCCGGGGCGGCTGAGGGCGACGAAGCCCTGGTGGCGGGGGCCTCGGCGCTGCTGCTGCAGTTGGAGCTGCCCATGGCCGCCGTGGTGGCCGGTGCGCGTCTGGGGCGGAGCCTCGGAGTCCCGGTCTACCTGACGCCCGCTCCGGCGCGGGAGCTCCCGGACGAACTCCTGGCGAACGTGGACGTCCTGGTCCCGAACCAGCACGAGGCGGCCGCGATCACCGGGCACGACGAGCCGCGCGCCGCGTTGGCGGCGCTGTTGGAGAGGGTGCCCGAGGTGTTGCTGACGCTGGGCGCGGACGGCTCGCTGTTCGGGCGCCGGGGCGAGGAGCCGGTGCATGTTCCGGCCCGCCGGGTGGCGGCGGTGGACACCACCGCTGCCGGTGACACCTTCTGCGGTTCGTTCGCGGTCGCCATGGCGGAGGGGCGTTCGCCGGGTGCGGCGATGGAGTTCGCCGCGGCCGCAGCCGCGATTTCCGTGGGACGGCACGGTGCCAGTTCGTCCATGGCCTCGCGGAACGAGGTCGAGGCCCTGCTCAAGGGCTGACCGGGCGGGAACCCGGTTGAAGGCTCGAGCTCGGGCGCATGAAGGCTCGGGCAGGGGCCGGGCACACGTCGGGCGGTTCCGGGGAACCGGTTCAGGGCGTGTGCCCGATCTGCTTGAGGAACGGGGCCGGGTCCTGGTCCTGGATACGGACCTCCAGCACGATGTCCACGGTGTCGCCGACCAGGCGGCCGCCCCAGGGGAGTTCCCCGCCGTCGCCCATCCCGAAGTCCGACAGGCGGATCTGGGTCGTGGCCGAGAAGAAGTGGCCGTAGGTGTGGTCCGGGTCGGCGTAGTCGGGGGCCTCACCGACCCACTCTGAGCTCAGGATGACGGGGGCCGCCACGCCGTGCAGCTCGAGCTCGCCGTGCAGGCGGAAGGAGTTCTGGCGTTTGCTCGGCTCCACGTGGGTGGAGTGGAAGCGGATTTCCGGGTAGTGGTCCACGTCCAGGAAGTCGCCGGAGCGCAGGTGGTCGTCGCGGGCGTTCACACCGGTGTTGACGCTCGATGCGGCGAGCACGACTTCCACCGAGGACTGCGTGGGGTTGTCGGCCACGTAGACCTGCCCGCTGGCCTGGCCGAAGGTGCCCTGGACCCGCCCGAAGCGCAGGTAGTGGGCGACGAAGATCAGGCTGGAGTGCAGCGGGTCGAGGTGCCAGGTACCGGGGCCCGGGCCGAACGCTGCTGGGGTGGATGGCATGGGCGTTTTCTCCCTTTTTTGCAGGTATGCGGCTTTCGTCCACACACCATAGGTGTGACGCCCTACCGTGGCACCGAGTTCCAGCCTGTCCCGTGGCGAGATTTTCGACTCGACTCCGTGGGCCCTACGCCGAAACCGCCCCTGACAAGGGAATGGTCCGCTTTGCGTGGTCGGCGGGGCCTTCGTCACACGTGCCCGGCCGGTTCCGGCCACCCGGGAGAACCCCTGGTCGGGACCTGCGCACAAACGAAGGGAGGGCCGGGGCGCGCGCCCCGGCCCTCCCTTGGCATGTGTACTGCCGGTGTCCGGTCCTACATGTACTCGGGCGACTCCACACCGAGCAGGTCCAAGCCCCGCACCAGCACGCGCAGCGCGACGGAGACCAGCGCCAGCCGCGACTCGCGCTCCGCCTCGGTCTCGGCGTTCAGCACCGGGCAGTGCTCGTAGAAGGAAGTGAGGCTCTGCGCCAGCTCGAACAGGTATGTGGACAGGCGGTGCGGCTGGAGGAGGTCGCCGACCTGCTCCACCACGGCGCCGAAGCCCAGCAGTTTGAGCGCCAAGGCGCGCTCGGCTCCCTCGGACACCGTGATCTGCCCGCCGACCTGCTGCGGGTCCACCCCGCCCTTGCGGAAGATGGAGCGGATGCGGGCCTGCGCGTACTGCAGGTACGGGCCGGTGTTGCCGGTCAGCGCCAGCATGCGGTCGAAGTCGAACACGTACTCGGTGTCGTGCGAGACCGACAGGTCCGCGTACTTCACCGCTCCGACACCGACCTTGTAGGCGATCTCCGCCCGGCTCCCGGCGTCCAGGTCGGGGCGGTTCTCCGCGACCACGGCCGCCGCCCGCTCGACCGCCTCCTCCAGCAGCTGCATGAGGCGGACCGGCGCGCCGCTGCGGGTACGCAGGATCTTGCCGTCGCTGCCCAGCACGTTGCCGATCTGCACGTGGGTGGTCTCGACGCTCTCCGGCAGCCACCCGGCCTTGCGGGTCGTGGCCCACACCATCTTGAAGTGCATGGCCTGCGGGGCGCCGACCACGTACAGGATGCGGTCGGCCTTGAGGTCGTCCACCCGGTAGCGGACGGTGGCCAGGTCCGTGGTGGCGTAGCCGTAGCCGCCGTCGCTCTTGCGGACAATGAGCGGTACCGGCTTGTCCTCGCGGCCGGTGAAGCCCTCGAGGAACACGCACAGGGCGCCGTCGCTGACCTCGGCGATGCCCTTGGCCTCGAGCTCGTCGCACACGTCGGCGAGCATCGGGTTGTACGTGCTCTCCCCGGCGAGGTGGTCGTCGGTGAGGGTGACGCCGAGCTTCGTGTAGACCTTGTTGAAGTAGACCTTGGACAGGCCGACGAGTTTGCCCCAGAGGTGCAGCGTCTCCTCGTCACCGCTCTGGAGGGCGACCACCCGGCGGCGCGAGCGGGCGGCGAAGTCGTCGCTGCCCTCACCGGAGCCGTCGAACTTGTTCCGCGCCGCCTGGTAGAAGGCGTTGGGGTCGGTCGTCAGCAGATCGGCCTCGTCGGACCCCTCACCGACCTCCAGCAGGTGCTCGATGAGCATGCCGAAGGGGGTGCCCCAGTCACCGATGTGGTTCTGCCGGATGACGTTGTGGCCCAGGAACTCCAGGGTCCGGGCCAGGGAGTCGCCGACCACCGTGGTGCGCAGGTGCCCGACGTGCATCTCTTTGGCCACGTTGGGAGCGGAGTAGTCGAGCGGGATGTTGAGGCGGTCCTGGAGGGGCACGCCCACGCGAGCGTCGTCGAGGAGCTGGCGCACCTGGTCGGCGATCCAGTCCTCGCGGAGCGTGAGGTTGATGAAGCCCGGCCCGCTGACCTCGACGTCGCGGCAGATGTCGGACACGTCGAGGTGTTCCATGATCGCCGCGGAGACCTCGCGGGGCTTTCGGCCCAGGCGCTTGGCGAGCGCGAGTGCGGCGTTCGCCTGGTAGTCAGCGAACTGGGACGGGCGGATGACGGGGTCGGTGTCGGCGAACTCGGGGCCGAATGCGGCGCCGAGGGCGGACTGGACCCGTCGCGAGAGTACTTCCTGCGGGTCGGCCATGATCTAAGCCTACCGACCGGTCACGCTTCTCTTGCCCAGTTGTCCACAGGCCACCCGTACCCCTGTAGAGCCTGACGAGCGTGGTTAGGCTCGCCCCCATGAGTGCTCTGTGGGATCCCGAAGCCGAAGGTGTGCTGACCCTGCCCTCGGGCCGCCTCGTCCGGGGCCGGGGCCTCGGCTACCCCCTGCCGAAGGGCCCCAGACCCGAGTACGCGCTGTACTTGCTGGGGCACGAGCCGCCCACCTTCCCCTGGGACTACCGCTGGGTGCGCTGGCCGGACTTCCGGTTGCCCGCCGACGACGCCGATGCGAAGGACGCGCTGCGCGGGGCTTGGGAGCGCGCGGTGGACGAGCGCGTGGAACTCGCCTGCCACGGCGGCCGGGGCCGCACCGGAACCGGGCTGGCCTGCCTGGCGGTACTCGACGGGGTCCCCGCCGAGGAGGCCGTCGCCTACGTGCGCGAGCAATACTCGTCGAACGCGGTGGAGACCCCTTGGCAGGCCCGCTACGTGCGCCGCTTCGAGCCCTGACGGCGTACCCGCCCGCCGTCGCGGCTGTGGACACACCGACGAAAGTCGGTGGCCGCGGGTACCTAAGTGACGCCAGCACCGGCCGTACCCCGCCGTAAGCCACATCGCGGTTCGGTCTGCGGAAGGGCGAGCGAGAGGGGGTGCCGGACCTAGCGTGGACTCAGTCCCCGGGGTCGTACGCAGGCACTTTGGAAAGGCAGGTCCACCCTCATGTTTCCCTTTGAGTCGATCGACACGGAGAGGGCACTCGCGGTCGCCCTCCTCGGCCTGACCATCGCGGTGGCGCTGGCCGTGGTCGGACTGATCATCGCCGCGGTGTTCAGCATCCTCTTCTCGCCCGAGGAGCTGGGCATGAAGGCCGTGTGGCTCATCCTGGTCTTCTTCGCGCCCCTCATCGGCGCCCTCGCCTGGTTCCTGGTAGGGCGCAACCACAGCCGCAGACACGGGCGCGCCCGCCCGGGAAGCTGAGTCTGGCCTGTCCCGGTACTCCCGGGACCCGGTCAGCGGTCCTCGGTACGGCGGTGGAGCCAGTTGGGGGAACGGTGGTGCACCCGGCGGCGGATCTGGTCCCCGATACGGCCGCCCGCGAGGTTGTGGGCGAGCCTGCACGAGTGCGCGATGCCCTCGGCGCGGCTGTCCCCGTGTGCGATGACCACCGTGCCGTTGAGGCCGAGCAGGGACGCGCCTCCGTAGGTTTCGCTGTCGAAACGCTCACGGAGCTTCTTCATGGCGCCCCGCTGGAGTATCGCACCGGCCTTGGCCAACGTGGACGCGGTGAGCGCCTCCTTGAGGGCGTTGAGCGTGAAGGTGGCGGTGCCCTCGACGGTCTTGAGGGCCACGTTGCCCGAATGGCCGTCGGTCACCACCACGTCGACCCTGCCGGTGAGGAGGTCGTGGCCCTCGATGTTGCCGCGGAAGTCCATGGCCTCGGAGCCTTCGGCGGTGGCGGCCAGCATCTCGCTGGCCTTGCGGATGAGCTTGTTGCCCTTGCCCGGTTCCGAACCGATGGTCAGCACGCCGACGCGGGGCCGTTCGACGCCGAAGGCGGTCTGCGCGTAGGCGCAGCCCAGGTGGGCGAACTGGACCAGCATCTCGGGCTTGGCGTCGGCGTTGGCGCCGGCGTCCACCAGGATCGTGGGGACCTGGCCGGTGGGAAGCGTCACCGCCAGGGCCGGACGCAGTACGCCCGGCTGGGTGCGCAGCCGCACCGTGGAGGTGGCCACGATCCCCCCGGTGGAGCCCGCGGAGACCAGCGCGTCGGCATCACCCCGCCGGATCAGTCGGCAGGCCACGGCCGCGCTGGAACGGGGGCGCCGCCAGCTGGCCAGGGCCCCTTCGTGCATCGCGATGTTGTCCTCGGCGTGCACCACCGGGATGTCGCGTAGCGCACCCTCCTCGGCGAGCATGGCGGCGATCTCGGTCCGCCGACCCACGAGCAGGACGCGGAGTCCCAGGTCGCGTACGGCCATGACGGCGCCGCGCACCACCTCTCGGGGAGCGTTGTCGCCCCCCATGGCGTCCACCGCGATGATCGGCGGCGACGTACGCGGGGCCGGGGGGTCCGCGTCGGGTGTGCCGGTCACTGCTTCCTCACACGGTTCCTTGGTGTTGCCTGGCGAGTATTATGTGCCGTTCGTTCACGTCCGGGCGTTTCCACGGCACGGGCGCGCGCATCCGGGCCGCACGGCTTGGCGCCGGGTGATGCGGTCACACGCTATCGGGTCGGCTCGGCCACGCCTGCGGGCGGCCGGTTCGTGTGCCCATGCGAGGATACTTCCAGTGTGTCCAGGTCAGGGCTGTAAATCATGATGAGTGGGTACAAAGCCTCTTGCCGGGGTATATCCGGTCGCTGGCAAGAGCGAGCGGCACGCTCCGAACACAGCCGATAACCGAATTTTCATCGCACGGTGGTCCCCCGGTACCCGTATGCCGGAACCACCGGTTCAGGGCTGCCCTCCTTCCCCTTGGGAGGGCCCCTGCACTACCGCAGGAGAGGAGAGGCGTGAGCGTTACGCCAGACGTGGCACAGGCCCCGTCCGCCGGACGTCGGTTTCGGGCCTACACGACGAAACACCTTGACGAGCTCACGGCGCGAGCCGGTCTCGCACCCGACGAGCAGCTCGCGGTCAAGGCGGTGGCCCATGTGCTGCCGTTCCGAGTCAACAGCTACGTCATCGACGAGCTGATCGACTGGGACGCCGCTCCCGACGATCCGATGTACCGCCTGGTCTTCCCGCAGGCGGACATGCTTCCCCAGGAAGACGTCTCCAAGATGGCCGACCTGCTCAAAGCGGGTGCCGGGCGCAAGGAGCTGAACGAGGCGGCCAACACGGTCCGGGCCAAGCTCAACCCGCACCCCGCGGGCCAGATGGACCTCAACGTGCCCACCGTGGGCAACGAGGAGCCCATCCCGGGGATCCAGCACAAGTACAAGGAGACGGTGCTCTTCTTCCCGAAGCAGGGGCAGACGTGCCACGCGTACTGCACCTACTGCTTCCGCTGGGCGCAGTTCGTCGGTGACGCGGACCTGAAGTTCGCCTCCGGCGAGATCGACCAGATGGTCGACTACGTGCGCAACCACCCCGAGGTCACCAGTGTCCTGTTCACCGGTGGCGACCCGATGATCATGGGTGAGGGGGTCATCTCCAAGTACATCGAGCCCCTGCTGGAGATCGAGCACCTCGAGGCCATCCGCATCGGGACCAAGGCGCTGGGCTACTGGCCGCAGCGCTTCACCACCGACCCGGACGCGGACGACACGCTCCGCCTGTTCGAGAAGGTCGTGGAGTCGGGCAAGAACCTCGCGTTCATGGCGCACTTCACGCACCCGAACGAGATGAAGCCCGAGCTCGTACAGGAGGCCGTGCGCCGGATCCGTGCCACGGGCGCGGTCATCCGTACCCAGGCGCCGGTGATCCGCACGATCAACGACGACTCGGCCACCTGGGCCGACATGTGGCGGACGCACCTGCGCCACGGCATGGTGCCGTACTACATGTTCGTCGAGCGCGACACCGGCCCGCAGGACTACTTCGCGGTGCCGCTGGCCGAGGCGTACGAGCTGTTCCGGGACGCCTACAAGAGCGTCTCGGGCCTGGCCCGGACCGTTCGCGGGCCGTCGATGTCGGCGACCCCCGGCAAGGTGTGCGTGGACGGTGTGACGGAGATCATGGGAGAGAAGGTCTTCGTCCTGCACTTCATCCAGGCGCGCGACCCGGAGCTGGTCGGCAAGCCCTTCTTCGCCAAGTACGACGAGAAGGCCGCCTGGCTGTTCGACCTGAAGCCCGCCTTCGGCGCCACCCACTTCCCGTGGGAGAAGGCCCCGGTCGGCGACAACGGTCTGGTCGACCCCACTCGCCTCTAGGCTTGGATCTTCCCTGGATCTGCCCCTGGAACGGCCGTGGAGCGGCCTGAGAGCGGTCATAAGCGGAGCCCGGCACCTGGTTGGTGCCGGGCTCCGCCCGTGTCCGCGCCGTGGACGGAAAGCGGCCTCCGCGGGACTCGGGGTCGACCGCGGGGCCTACGGCGCGGACACGCTTCCCGGGCTGGTCTGCCGGTGGGGGATTTCCGGGAAGCGGGGGTGGTCAGGCCTCTGGGTCAATCCAGGAGCGAGTCGAAATCACCGGTCTTGGCGCCGCGGACGAAAGCCTCTAGTTCGGCGGGTGTGTAGACCAGCGCCGGCCCTTTCGGATCGCGTGAGTTGCGAACGGCGATGTCGCCGCCAGGAAGCGTGGCGACCTCGACGCAGTTCCCGTCCGGGTTGCTCCAACTGCTCTTGAACCATGCGACCTGCAGCCGGTCCGCGGGAACGCCGTTGTAGATCGTGTGCATCTCAACCTCCTGGAACTTCGGGGGACTCGTGAGCGGGGTGGCCCTCAAGCGGCTCCAGCGCGCCGTACTCGTCGGTTCGGACCGCTTCGACCGGATGCTGCCTCGTCCCAGGGCGGCGGGGTCGACAGGGGGCGGTCCGTTCATCCCTGTTCGATCCCAAAGCGTAGTCCATGCACGTGCATCCGTGATTGCATCTGTAAGTTCTTATGGGACACCCGGATGCAAGCTGATGGTGGAACCGCATGTCACGCCTAACGCTCCGGAACGTCCGATGGTTCGGCGTTCCAGGATTGTTTTCGAGTCGTGGCCGAAGGCGGACACGAAACCGGAGTCAGCGGCACCCACCGTGCCCGCTCCGCCGCCCACGGTGGGTGCTCCGGTCCGGGCAGGACAGGTCCGGGCGGCACTGGGCCGGGCGGTCGGAAGCAAGGCGGCACAAAAGAGCGGGCGCGCACGAAGCGCGTCCGCTCGACGTGGTGGGAGGCGGGTGGGGTGCGGGCTCAGCCCTCGTAGCGGTCGAGGAAGCCCTCCAGGATCTTCTCAGTGGTCCCCGGCAGGGGTGCCTGGGTGGCGAGGTGGTCCATGGTCTGCGCGTAGCGGCTGGTGTCGTCGAACTTGTCGAAGTACAGCGCGCTGCTCAGCTGTTCCAGGAAGACGACGTCGGGCAGCTGCGGGGTCGGGAACCGCAGAATGCTGAACGGGCCGCCCGCGGCGGGGTGGCCGCCCATCTCGAACGTGGCGACCTGGATGGTGATGTTGGGGCGGCGGGACATCTCCATGAGGTGTTCGATCTGGCCGCGCATCACCTTGGCGTCGCCGTAGGGGCGGTGCAGCGCGGCCTCGTCGATGACCGCCCACAGGCGCGGTGGCTCCGCGTCCGGTGCGGTGAACCGGCGCTGCCGGTGCATGCGCATGTTCACGCGACTGGTGACGTCCTCGTCCGAGGTGGCCGTGCGCGAGAGCTGGATGACCGAACGGGCGTAGTCCTCGGTCTGGAGCAGGCCGGGAACGAACTGCACCTCGAAGGTCCTGATGACGGACGCGGCCTCCTCGAGGCCCACGTAGACGCCGAACCACTGGGGCAGCACGTCGCCGTACTTGTGCCACCAGCCCTGTGCGTTGGCGCTGGAGATGAGCCCGACGAGTGCCTCGCGCTGCTCGGAGTCGTCCACTCCGTACAGTTTCAGCAGGTCGTCGACGTCACGGTGCTTGAAACTGACCTGACCCAACTCCATTCGGCTGATCTTGGCGTGGGAAGCACGGATCGCGTATCCCGCGTCGTGGCGGGAAATGCCCTTCTCCTGGCGCAACCGCCTCAGCTGGGTGCCGAGCAGAATGCGCAGCACGGTGGGACCACCACTGGAATTGGCCAGAAAATCCTGTGTGACCTGGTGGTTCGGCATTGGGTCGGATACCACTTCGCCTCCCTAGGAGTGGTATTGGCGCGAACGACCGCTCAGTATACCGATGGTGTTCTTCCGGCGACAGGTCGCTGCGGTGATCCACTGCGCTGATTTGGCCTGGCATGAAGGCTGATGGCGGATTCCTTGGCGCCGCGGGACGAATTCTTCTCTAGGGGGCCTACCGATAAGGCGACTTCGTCCTATAGTCTTGCCGCACATTGATCTGCACGTGCATCTGTACCTTACGTCTGTAAGGCACGGAGCGGACGTAGCGGACAGGGACGCGCGAACCTACATCACCCGTGAGGACCGTGATGAACGCAGAGCTGATGCCCTCGGAGTTGGACACCGGGGCATCCTGGGGGCGCCACTCCACGCCGGAGGCTCCGGAAGGGGAGGCGGGCAAGTGGTGGCGCCAGTCACTCGGGCGGCCGCGGATCGGCGAGAGCGCGCGCACCTCCACGGCGGCGGCTGC
Source organism: Nocardiopsis nanhaiensis (assembly GCF_054778635.1). Classification (NCBI taxonomy): domain Bacteria; kingdom Bacillati; phylum Actinomycetota; class Actinomycetes; order Streptosporangiales; family Nocardiopsidaceae; genus Nocardiopsis; species Nocardiopsis nanhaiensis. The sequence continues at coordinate 4,479 of NZ_BAAGZJ010000074.1, read as the reverse complement.
CTCCTTCGGGGCGGTGCCGGGATCGGTCCGGTCGGCACGCGAGTTCGGGGCCGCGAGCCTGGCCGCATGGGGGATGCCGGAGCTCGCGGAGGACCTCCGCCTCATCATCTCCGAGCTGGTGGGGAACGCCTGCAGGCACGCGGTGGTGGACGGTCGGCCCGAGCGCACCCGAGTGACCGTTCAGCTGAGACCGGCCCCCGAAGGTGACGCCGTGATCTGTATGGTCGCCGACCCCAACCCGCGAGGGCCGGTCCGGGTCGAAGCGCACCATTTCGCCGAATCCGGGCGCGGCCTCGGCCTGGTCGCCGCTTTCAGCCGGGAATGGGGCTGGAATCCCGACGAGGGCAACGGAAAGATCGTCTGGGCGATTTGCGGTTCTGAACCGGCCTGAACAGGCCTCCGACACCCCAAGGAACGGCCCCGAACTCGTCGAGGACAACGGTGGCGCCTGCTGAGCGGAGTAGGCTGTCAAAGCATGTCGGCATTTGACCGACGGCGGCAGAGAACCCCACCGACCCCGAACACGGGAGTAAGGCGTGGCCGTACTGGGCTCGGAGCCGGAGCGCTTCCGGTGCGACGGTGTGATCGTCGTGCACCTTGAGGGCGAGATCGACATCGCCACCGCCGAGGGTGTCTTCACCCGCATGATCGCGGCCGCGCGCGAGAACTGTACCGTCGTCGATCTGTCCGCCGTGGAGTTCATCGACGCCTCCGGGGTCAACGCCCTCGTCCGGTCCTCCCGGGCCGCCACCGAGGCCCAGCACCACTTCTTGGTCGCCAGCCCGCCCCGGCAGCTGCGCCGCATCCTGGACGTCCTCAACCTCGACGGGGTGCTGTCCACGCACGCGGACGCCGACGCCGCCCGCGCTGCCCACGCCGCGCGCGTCATGCACTGACCCGCTTCCGCCGTGGTCCTGTTCGGAGTGCTTGCGACCGGAGCGGTGCCCCGAGAACACGAACGGGGCGTGCCCGCGGGGTCGGGCCCCGCATGACACGCCCCGTTCGGAGACGTCCTACTCCACGGTCACGCTCTTGGCGAGGTTGCGCGGCTGGTCCACGTCGTTGCCCTTGGCCAGGGCGAGTTCACAGGCGAAGACCTGCATGGGGATCGTCGAGACGATCGGCTGCAGCAGGGTCGGCACCGCCGGGATCTCGATGAGCACGTCCGAGTACGGCCGCACCGACTCGTCGCCCTCCTCAGCGATCACGATGGTGCGGGCGCCGCGGGCGCGCACCTCCTGGATATTGGACACGATCTTGTCGTGCAGCACACTGCGCCCCTTGGGCGACGGAACCACCACGACGACCGGCAGGCCGTCCTCGATCAGCGCGATCGGGCCGTGCTTGAGCTCACCGGCGGCGAACGCCTCGGCGTGCATGTACGCCAGCTCCTTGAGCTTGAGCGCACCCTCCATAGCCACCGGATAACCCACGTGGCGGCCCAGGAACAGCACCGTGTCCGCTTCGGCCAGCGAGTGGGCCAGCTCGCGGACGGGCTCGACCGTGTCCAGGACCTTCTCTACCTGCTCCGGCATGGTGGCCAGCTGGGCGATCACGGCGTTGATCTCGTCGCCGAACTTCATCCCGCGCACCTGGGCCAGGTACAGGCCGATCAGGTAGCACGCGGCCAGCTGGGTGAGGAAGGTCTTGGTGGCGGCCACCCCGACCTCGGGGCCGGCGTGCGTGTACAGCACACCGTCGGACTCCCGCGGGATCGTGGACCCGTTGACGTTGGTGATCGCCAGGACCCGGGCGCGCTGCTCGCGGGCGTAGCGGACCGCCATCAGGGTGTCCATGCTCTCGCCGGACTGCGAGATCGCGATGACCAGGGTCTGCTGGTCCAGGATCGGGTCGCGGTAGCGGAACTCGCTGGCGACCTCCACTTCGCAGGGGACCCGGCACCAGTGCTCGATCGCGTACTTGGCGATAAGGCCCGCGTGGTACGACGTGCCACAGGCGATGATGACGATCTTCTCGACCGATCGCAGCTCCGCGGGGCTCAGCCGCATCTCGTCCAGAGTGAGCTGACCGTCGACCGTGACGCGGCCCAGGAGCGTGTCGGCGACCGCCTTCGGCTGCTCGACGATCTCCTTGAGCATGAAGTAGTCGTAGCCGTCCTTCTCCGCCGCGGAGGCGTCCCAGTCGACGTGGTACTCGCGCACGTCCACGGGGTTGCCGTCGTAGTCGGTGACGAGGACGGAGTCGGCACGCAGCTCCACGACCTGGTCCTGGCCGAGCTCGACGGCCTCGCGGGTGTGGGCGATGAACGCCGCCACGTCGCTGGCCAGGAAGTTCTCACCCTCACCGCGGCCGACGACCAGCGGGGAGTTGCGACGCGCCGCGACGACCAGCTCGGGGTCGTCGGTGGCGATCGCGACCAGGGTGAAGGCGCCCTCGAGGCGCTTGCACACGTCGCGCATGGCACCGGCGAGGTCACCGTCGCCGCGCTTGGCCAGCTGCGTGCTGAGCAGGTGGGAAGCGACCTCGGTGTCGGTCTCGGAGAGGAATTTGCAGCCCTGCTCCTCCAGCTCGAGGCGGAGGGACGCGAAGTTCTCGATGATGCCGTTGTGGACGACCGCGACGCGGTTCTCGTTGTCCAGGTGGGGGTGGGCGTTCACGTCGTTGGGCGCGCCGTGCGTCGCCCAGCGCGTGTGGCCGATCCCGGCGCCCTCCCCGGAGATCGGGCGCTCCTCCAAGGCCTGGCGCAGGTTGGCGAGCTTGCCCGCCCGCTTCTCCGAGCGCAGGGTCCCCTCACCAAGCAAAGCGATACCCGCGGAGTCATATCCGCGGTACTCCAGCCTCGCGAGGCCGTCTACGACAACCTCTAGCGCCGGTTGCGGCCCGACGTAGCCAACGATTCCGCACATGGCCGCCAGCGTAGGCGAAAAGGTGCGCTGGATCGACCAACCAGTGGCCCATACCACTGGTTGTTTTCGCAGGTAACGGTATAGACCATTTGGTGTATGAGCGGTAGACCGCGCAGGTGGGGGGCCTACACCTGTCTCAGACTGGAACCGATTCCACCCGTCCGGACCCGGCCAAAAAACCTTCGAGGCCGCGCCGGTGAACGTGTGGTTTCGAGCACGTTCCAGTCCCAGCTTAGACAATGGGGGGACCACCTGCCCGGATCGGGGGAGGCCCTCGTCTAGTGTGGTCAACCGTGTCTCACCCGACGAAGAACGGCATCTCCTCGCCGTACGTGGAACTGGACCGTGCGGCCTGGGCCGCCCTCCGTGCCTCCACGCCCCTGTCTCTGACCGAGGCCGACCTCAGCGATCTGCGGGGTACCAACGACCCCACCTCCCTTGAGGAGGTGCGCGACATCTATCTGCCGCTGTCCCGACTGCTCAACCTGTACGTGGGCGCCACCCAGCAGCGGCACGCGGCGGTGCGCGCCTTCCTCGGCGAGTCCGATCGGCCCTCGCCGTTCATCATCGGTGTGGCGGGCAGCGTGGCCGTGGGTAAGTCCACCACTGCCCGCCTGCTGCGCTCCCTGCTCGCCCAGTGGCCCAACCACCCGGACGTCGAGCTCGTCAGCACCGACAACTTCCTCTACCCGAACGCCGTCCTGCAGTCCCGAGGCCTCATGCGCCGCAAGGGCTTCCCGGAGAGCTACGACCGGCGGGCACTGGTCAGGTTCGTCTCGGAGATGAAGGCCGGGGCGGAACGGCTGGATATCCCCGTCTACTCCCACCTCAACTACGACGTGGTGCCGGGCGAGCGCCAGACCGTCCACCGCCCCGACATCCTCATCGTCGAGGGCATCAACGTGCTCCAGCCCGCGACCGCCGGACGCCTGGCCGTGGCCGACTTCTTCGACTACTCCATCTACGTCGACGCCAAGGTCGAGAACGTCCGCAACTGGTACCTCGACCGGTTCAAGGAACTGCGCCGCACCGCTTTCTCGGACCCGCGCTCCTACTTCCACCACATGGCCACGACCGTCGCCGAGGACGACGCCTTGGAGTTCGCCGCCAACACCTGGCGCACCATCAACGAGGTCAACCTGGTGGAGAACATCCGCCCGACCAGGGGGCGGGCGACCCTCGTGCTGTACAAGGGCGACGACCACCGCGTGAGCCGGGTGCGCCTCCGCAAGACCTGATCCCGGGCTGTATCCCGAGTTGCATCCTGGGTTGCATCCCGGGCTGTGGTCGTGACGGTGGGCGATCAGGCGCAGTAGCGGGGCTCGGGTGGGTTCGGTGGTCCTGCTCCAAGGGGTCGTCCTTGCCCTGGCCCTGGCCCCCGCCTTCGCCCGCGTCCTGGCCCGCGTCCTTGTGGCTGAGGTTCCCTTTCGGGCTGGGGTGTCCTCCTTTCCCGCCGCGTGATGGTGGCCGTCTCCGCTGCGCGCGTCAAGGTCGTCGCCATCGAGCGCTTCGCGCGTCAACGGCGCTCCACCTTGACCCGCTCCGCTACGACGGCGGGTTGGCGGCTATCGGGAAAGGGTGCCTCTATGTTTTTCGTCAAGCCCTTCACGCG
>NZ_BAAGZJ010000073.1:0-40472 GCF_054778635.1 Nocardiopsis nanhaiensis | reverse complement strand
TGTTCACGTGTGTTCGTGGTTGAAGCACATGATCACGCGAAGGCCGTTGTGCTGTCCGGGAAACGATGAAGCCCGTGACCAGGACGGTATCCGGTCACGGGCTCAAGGTTAAACGACAAGCTAGGGCGTGTTCGGTGAGCGATCGCCCGTTCAGGCACCCCGTACGGACCACCCTCCCAAGTGGGATCCCCGACGGCACCCAAGGGTTCACTCCTCCGGCCGGAGAACACGGAAAACGGGGGTGGAACGCCCGGTCCCGGCCAACGAGTTCCCGCGTGGCCACAGGCGGCCAACCCCGAGGTCAGATCAGGTGCCAGGGGGAATCCTAGGATCGTAAGTGCCACCGAGAGGACTACTCACCCTTGAAGACGCTCGACACCCTGCGAATCGACTCCCAACTGCGCCTGGCCCACAGCGTGTCGTGGCTCACCGCACAGGGCGGCGACCACGCCAGCAGGCTGCTCCACTGGCCCTGGCGGCACAACCCCTACCCCACCTACCGCAGGCTGCGCGATCAGGGCCCCGTGGTCTCCAGCCCCCTGCCCTTCCGAGCGGCCACCACCCGCGCCGCCGTGGACCAGATCCTCCGCGGCCGCGACTTCGGCGTCGCCCCGCCCGAGGGCCTCCGGGTACCCGAACAGTTCAACAGCGTCGAACTGTCCTTCCTGCAGATGGACCCGCCCGACCACACCCGGCTGCGCAAGCTCGCACGGCCCGCGTTCAGCCCGCGGCGCATGGCCGAGTACCGCACCGAGGTCGAGAAGATCACCGCCGACCTCCTCGACTCGGCCCTGGCCCGCGGTGAATTCGACCTGATGCACGACTTCGCCCAGCCCCTGCCCATCACGGTCATCAGCCGCCTCCTGGGCGTGCCCGAGCCCGACAAGGCCGACTTCGTGCGGATCGGCTACGTGATCAGCGGGGCACTGGACGGTGCCCGATCGGCGCGTCACCTGCGCCAGATCCAGGACGCGACGGCAGAATTGGACCTGTTGTTGGAGCGTTTGATGGCCGAACGCCGCACCAGCCCGCGCGGGGACGTCGTCTCCACCCTGGTAGGTCAGAGTGACGAGGGGGAACTGACCGGGGCCGAGCTGGGTTCGATGTGCCGTCTGTTGCTGCTCGCCGGTTTCGAGACCACGGTCAACCTGATCGGGAACGGAGTGATGGCCCTGCTGCGCCACCGGGAACAGTGGGAACGGCTGGTCGCCGATCCCACGCTGGTCTCCGGGGCGGTCGAGGAGGCCCTGCGTTACGACGCGCCGGTCCAGTTCACCGGGCGGTGGTCCCATCGCGATACGGAGGTCGAGGGGGTCCGCATCCCGGCCGGGCAGCAGGTGATGTGCCTGATCGGATCGGCCAACCGGGACCCCGAGCAGTTCGAGGACCCCGACCGGTTCGACATCACCCGGTCCGGCGCCGGTGACCATCTGGCCTTCTCCGGCGGGATCCACTACTGCCTGGGGGCGCCGCTGGCCCGGCTGGAGGGCGAGATCGCGTTCCGGGCCCTGTCCGAACGGGCTCCGGGGCTACGGCCCACGGCGATGCCGACCCGGCGGGCCACCACGACGGTACGGTCCCTGTCCGCGTTCCCGGTCACCACCGGCAACCAGTAGAGGGTGGGGGCAGAGAGGGTGCGAGAAGCTGTCGAGGGCAGCTGGCGATCGGCCACGCGCGGACGGGGTGTTCTGCTGTCGGCGGGGGCGGTGTGCGTGGTTATTTTCGTGGTGGTCGCGGTTCTGGTGGTGGTCCTTCCCGGACCGGCCGAGGAACCCGAGAGTGACCTTCCGGCGCTGGCCGAGGCGCACGGGATCGAGCTGGGCGTGGCCGTGGCGGTGAACCCGCTGGAACACGACTCCGAGTACCGGGACGTGGTGACCGACCACTACACGTCGGTGACCGCCGAGAACACGATGAAGTGGCAGCACGTCCAGCCGGAACGGGACGAGTTCGACTGGAGCGGGCCGGACCTGGTCGTGGACTTCGCCGAGGAGAACGATCTCAACGTGCGCGGACACACGCTGCTGTGGCACAACCAGCAGCCGGACTGGCTGGCGGAGGGCGGCTTCGACGGCGACGAGCTGCGCACGGTGATGCGCGAGCACATGGACGAGCTGCTGGGCCGCTACGAGGGGCGCATCTCCTCCTGGGACGTGATCAACGAACCCTTCGAGGACGGCGGCCCGGAGCTGCGCGACAACCTCTGGCGCCAGACGCTGGGCGACGACTACATCGCCGAAGCCCTGCGTATGGCCCATGAGGTGGATCCGGAGGCCGATCTCTACATCAACGAGTTCGGTGTCGAGGGCAGCGGCGACAAGGCCGACGCCCTGTACGACCTGGCGTCGGACCTGCTGGAGCGGGACGTACCCCTGGACGGCATCGGCTTCCAGGGGCACTTCGTGCACGAGCAGGTCCCCGAGGACATCGCCGAGAACATGCAGCGCTTCGCCGACCTCGGACTGGACGTGGAGATCAGCGAGGTGGACATCCGCATCCCCGAACCGGCCACCGAAGAGGAGCTGGCCGCGCAGGCGGACGAGTACCAGCACGTCGTGGAGTCGTGCCTGGCGGTCTCCCGCTGCGTGGGCGTCTCGGTGTGGGGCGTCGCCGACCACCACTCCTGGATTCCCGAGTGGTTCCCCGGTTACACGGCGGCCCTGCCCTTCGACGAGGACTACGAGCCCAAGCCCGCGCTGAACGGAATCACCGACGCCCTCGCCCAGGCCCGGGGCTCCCAGGGCACCCTCGGGGCCGGGGACTAGGGGGGTGTTCGGTATCCGTTAGGCGCGCGCCTCGGGTCTCCTTCGTCACGGCCGAGACGACGAAGGAGAGTGACGACATGCACGAGAGCACACCCCCGATTCCGGTGCCGCCCGGGCTCGCTGAGACCACCGGCCGCTTCTTCGGTCCCGAGTGGGCCGAGGCACTGCCGGGGCTGGCCGCGCGCCAGTGCGACCGGTGGGCACTGCGGCCCACGGGAGAGGCGATGCACGGTGCCGTGGCCCTGGTGGTTCCGGTGGAACGGCCGGACGGAACCACCGCGGTGCTCAAGGTCCAGCCGGTGGACGAGGAGACCGAGGGCGAACCAGCGGCGCTGCGTGCGTGGGGCGGAGAGGGGTCCGTGCGGCTGTTGGAGCACGATCCGCAGACCGGGTCGATGCTGTTGGAGGCCTTGGACCCCACCCGGCGGCTGGACGGTGTGGCGATCGACGAGGCGCTGGAGGTGCTCGGCGGCCTGCTGGCCCGCCTGAGCGCGTACCGCGGCCCCGACGGGATGCGCGGCCTCGGTGCGATCGCCTTGGACCTGGCGGAGCGGGCCGGGACGCTGGCCGCCTCGGAGCGGATCGAGCCGGTGTCCCGGAGGTCGCTGTCCCGGTGGGCCGGACTGGCCCGGGAGATGGCCGCCGAACCCGGCGACCGGCTGCTGCACTGGGATCTGCACTACGAGAACGTGCTGGCGCCCCTGCCCGGATCGGGTCGGGGGCCGTGGCTTGCCATCGATCCCAAGCCCCTCGTGGGCGATCCGGGCTTCGAGCTGTTGCCGGCGCTGCGCAACCGGTGGACGGAGGCCGAGGCCACCGGTGACCCGCTCCGGGAGACACGGCGCCGCCTCGACCTGCTAACCGAGGTGGCGGAGCTGGACCGGGAGCGGGCCCGCGCCTGGACCCTGGTGCGGGTTCTGGAGGACTCGCTGTGGCAGTTGGAGGGGTGTGACCGCGTCCCCGCGGTGCAGGCCTGGATCGCCGAAGCACTGGAGAACCGGCGGTGACGTGGAGCACGATGGTGGCGCACCACCGAGCACGCGCACTTTCGGAGGCTCCCGTGACCGTTCCACCCCGCCCGCCGTTCGACCCGGAACTCGCCGCCGCGCTGGAGGTGGTCGGCGCGGAGATCCCGCCCACGGTCACCCCCGAGATGATCAGTGCGCTGCGGGTGGGCGGGGGCCAGCGGGCTCCCGGCGACAAGGTCGACATGACCCTGGACGGGGCCTTCGAGGAGGAACGGCACACCGCCCAGGGGCCTGACGGGGCTGAGATCCCCCTGCTGGTGTGGCGGCCGACGAGGCCCAGCGGGGCCACCGGCGCCCTGTACTGGATCCACGGCGGCGGGATGGTCGCCGGTACCCCGCGCGGCTGGGAGATCCCCTGGTTGCTGGAGTACGCCCGGGAGCTGGACCTGGCGGTGGTGTCGGTGGACTACCGCCTGGCCCCCGAGAACCCGCACCCCGTTCCGGTCGAGGACTGCTACGCGGGTCTGGTGTGGCTGACCGAGAACGCCGGGAGCGCGGGGGTGGCGTCGCCCGAACGGCTGGTGGTCTGCGGGCTCAGCGCCGGCGGCGGCCTTGCGGCGGCGACCTGCCTGCTGGCCAGGGACCGGAGCGGGCCGACCGCGCTCGCCCAGCTCCTGCTCTGCCCGATGCTGGACGACCGCAACGACTCCGTCTCCGCCCACCAGATGGCCGGGGTGGGCGTGTGGGACCGGGCCTCCAACACGACCGGTTGGGGCGCCCTGCTGGGAGACCGGGTGGGCGGGCCGGACGTGTCCCCCTACGCCGCCCCGGCCCGGGCCCAGGACCTGTCCGGCCTGCCCCCGGCCTTCTTGGACGTGGGGTCGGCGGAGACCTTCCGCGACGAGGTCGTGGAGTACGCCTCGCGGATCTGGCGGGCGGGCGGCTCCGCCGAGCTGCACGTCTGGCCGGGCGGTTTCCACTCCTTCGACGGGTTCGTGCCGGACGCCGCGCTCAGCCGGTCCGCACGGGAACAGCGCCTGCCGTGGCTGCGGCGGGTTCTGGGGACATGACCCCGCCCCGGCGGTGCTCGGTGGGCGTGGTGCCGCGCAGGCGCTTGAAGGCGCTGCTGAGCGCGAAGGCGTTGCTGTATCCGACCCCGCGGGCGATGGCGTCGACTGTGGTGTCGGTGTCGCGGAGCAGGTCCGCGGCGAGCCCGACGCGCCAGTCGGTCAGGTAGGCCATGGGCGGGGTGCCCACCAGGGCGCGGAAGTCGCGGGCCAGAGCGGCGCGGGAGACCCCGCAGAGCTCAGCCAGGGAGCCCACGGTCCAGGGCTGGGCGGGCTGGTTGTGCATCAGGCGCATGGCCCGGCCCACCACCGGGTCGGCCATGGCGGAGTACCAGGCGGGCGGTCGGGCACCGGGGCGGGCGAACCAGGCGCGCAGTTTGGTGATCAGGGCCAGGTCCAGCAGGCGGTCCAGGACCAGTTGCTGACCGGGAGCGGCGCAACTGATCTCCGCCTCGATCATCGCGCCCAACCGGTCGTGGCACTCGTCGGCCGGGACCACCAGGGTCTGTGGCAGGGCGGCGAATAGGCGTCGGCTGAGGTCGCCGGTGACCTCGTAGGAACCGCTGAGCAGCAGGTCGGGGGCGTCCAGGGAGTCGCCGTAGGTGCGGATGCCCAGGCTGGCCTCCTCGGTGAGCGGGGTGCCGTCCGGTCCCAGGCACAGGTGTCCGTCCAGAACGGTGCAGCTGGTGGGCGCGTCCACGGGGTTGGCGACGGTGTGCGGACCGGGGGCGCGCAGGATGGCGGTGTCGCCAACCTCCAGAGGTATGGGGTCTCCGCTGCCTTCGGGGGCGATCCAGGCGCGGCCGCGCACCATGGTGACCAGGGTCAGGGGCGAGCTGTGGGCGAAGCGCAGCGACCAGGGCGGATCCATGACGGACTTGCTGAAGAGCGCCCCTCGGGCGCGGACCCCGTCCAAGAGGTCGGCGAGTGCGTCCATACCCGTAAGTGTAGACGCCTGGATATCGTTCTGAGCTTCTAGGCCATGGCGCGTCTCAGGGCTACGCGGTTGACTCAGGACCATGACAAAGAACAAGAGAAGCCAGCGGCCGATCCTGGTGACCGGTGCGACGGGGATGACCGGCAGCCGGGTCCTGGCACGGCTGCACGATCGGGGCGTGGCGGTGCGGGCCGCCTCCCGCTCCTCCGAGTGGAAGTTCGACTGGTCCGAACCGGACACCTGGGACACGGTGCTGGAGGGCGCGGGGTCGGTGTACGTGGTGCAGAACGACGTCGACCCCCGCACCCCCGCCTTCGTGGCTCGCGCGGTGACGCACGGCGTGGAGCGGATCGTGCAGCTGTCGGCGCGCGGGATCGACCAGCCGGGCTACTTCGAGGGTATGGAGGAGGCCTCCTCGCACCTGCGGGCAGAGGAGGCGGTGAAGGCCAGCGGGCTGGAGTGGACCGTCCTGCGCCCGGGGTGGTTCGCGCAGAACTTCAACGAGGGGCTACTGGCCGACGGGGTGCGCTCGGGACTGCTGCGCCTGCCCACTGGCGACGGCGCGGCCACCTGGATCGACGCCCGAGACATCGCTGACGTGGCGGTGGCGGCGCTGACCGAGTCCGGGCACCACGGGCGCATCTACGAGCTGAGCGGGCACCGTGCACTTACGGTGGCGGAGGCCGTGGCGGAGGTCGCCGAGGCCCTGGGGCAGCCGGTCCGCTACGAGCCGGTGTCAACTGAGGAGTACGTGAACGAGCTCCTGCGCCAAGGGTGGCCCAAGGAGGGCGCCCAGGAGATGGTCTCGGCTCTTTCGGCCGTGCGCCGCAGCCTGGAGGCGAAGGTCTCCCCCGGCGTCCAGGAGGCACTCGGGCGCGAACCCCGCGACTTCTCGGAGTTCGTCAAGACCGTTGCGGAATCCAGGGGCGGGCGGTGATAACGCACCGCAGGCACACCTTCGCGACGTAGAGTGACACTGGGGTGCCGACACACGTCGGCGCCCCTGCTTCCGTCGGCCGCTCAGCCGGCCACCGTGATGCCCAGGGAACCCAGGATCAGCCCGGCTTGGGCGGGGCTGATGGTGGCCCCGCGCAAGAACCCGGCCTGCTGCAGGTCGAACTCCCCCAGGTCCGCACCGCGCAGGTCCGCCCCGGTGAACGCGGCGTTGACCAGGTTGGCGCCGCGCAGCCGCGACTCCACCCACACGGTCTCGCGCAGATCGGCCGAGGCCAGGTCCACCTCGTCCATGCGCAGCCCTTCCAGGGTCTGACCGCGCAGGACCAGCCCCTTGCAGCGGGCCAGCATCAGGTTGCACTGGGAGAACGTGTAACCGATCCCCCGCAGCGAGTTCAGCCCGGCACCGGTCATCCGGCAGCCGGTGAACGCGGTGTCGCTGAGCAGCGCGCCCTGCCAGCGGGTGTTGGCCAGGTCCACCCGTTCGAAGCGGGTGTCGGTGCAGTCGGAGTGCGCGAAGGTCGCGCCCGGGGCACCCCCGCCGGTGAACACCGCGCCCTCCAGCACCGCCCGTTCCAGGCGCACCCCGTCCAGACGGCAGTCGACCAGACGCGCGTCCACCAGGTGCGCGTCTCTCAGGTCTGCCCCGCTGAGGTCGCAGCGGGTCCACACGCGCGGCGCACCCTGGTCCTCGGACAGGGCTTCGCGCAGGTCGAGTTCGGACAGGTCGGCGTCGGTGATCTCGGCGTCGGCGAGAAGTTCGGTGCTCACGCAACGAACCATAGACCCGGGCAACGACAGAGAGCGTTTAGTCCCGGAGCTTGAGGGCGAGGAACAGGTCGACCCGGTGTTCGAGGCTGCTCAGGTTCCGGCCGGTCAGCTCCTCGACGCGGCCGATGCGGTAGCGCAGGGTGTTGACGTGGACGTGCATGGTGGCCGCGCAGCGCTGCCAGGAACCCGAGTGGGCCAGGAACTGGTCCAGCGTCTCCACCAGCTCCGATCGGTGGTCGCGGTCGTAGTCCACCAGGGGGCCCAGGAGGCGCTCGCGATAGGAGGTCTGGACCTCCTCCGGTACCGAGGCCAGCAGGAGTTCGTGCGAGTCGATCTCGGCCCCGGCGATCACCCGGGAGCGGCCCCCGCGCAGCTCGGCCAGGCGGCGGGCGTGGCGGGCCTCCACCGCCGCACCGCGCAGCTCGGCGACGCCCCTGGCGGCCGAGCTCAGGCCGACCGCCAGACGGTAGTCGAGCAGCCCTCCCTCCAGAACGCGGGCGCGGTGGACGAGCTCGGCACGGATCGTTTCTGCGCTGGTGCGGGACCGGTGGTCGGGGTCGGCCACCGGGATCACGGCCAAGGCGTCGTTGTCCCCGGTGACGACCGCACCGGGGTGGTCCGCGACGAGTTCGGCGACCACGCGGCGCGCCAGGTCGGGCACGCGCGGCTCGGGCAGCATCATGGCACTGACCACGACGTGCGCGCGGTCGTCGGGGTCGGGACCCTCGCCACCACCGGTACCGCGCATGAGGGCAGTGACCTCGTCGAAGCGCTGGGCCGCGAGCAGCCGGGGCAGCCCCTCCAGGTGCCGGGCGGTAGTCAGGGCCCGCTCCTCGTCCCGGCTGCGCGCCAGGACACCGACGGAGACGAGTTCGGCGACCGACTCGTGCTCCTCCTCGCCCCATGTGGCGTGGTCACCGGTACAGACCAGCAGCCAGCTGGAAAGCGGGTGCGACTCCTTGGTCTGGACCGGAACGACGGTGAGGGTGCGGCCTTCTCCACCCGAGGGGATGCGGATGGTGTGCGGAAAGGCCGACCAGGTCTGGGCCCTGGCCGCGATGAGCTCCCGCTCCTCCGGGGCCAGGGGCGTACCCGAGGAGGCCACGTGACGGCCGCAGCCGGAGATCACCCAGGCGGTGACCCCGGCCTGCTCGGCGGAGGCGGCGAAGGCGTCGGGGAAGTCGGCCCCGGACGCGACCTCGGCCATGAGGCGCCGGTGCCGGTCACGGGTCTCGGCGATGGTGGTGAAGCGCCGCTGGGTGAGGGAGCGCAGCACCTCCTCGGTGACCGAGCCGAAGGAGGTTTCAGCGGGGACCTCGATGAGGGGCATCTGGTGGGCCTCGCAGGCCGCGACCAGGTCCGGGGGGATGTCGCCGAGCGCCGTTCCCGCGGCCACGGCCAGGGCGCCGGCGCTGGCGACCGAGGCCACGAACGTCTCGGAGTCCTCGGGGCGGTTGCGCCACATCATCCCGGTCAGGACCATTTCGCCGCCGCGCAGGTAGCGGGCGGGTTCGAGCAGATCAGTGGTGTAGGCCCACCGGACGTCGCGGTGGGCGTGCTCAGCGCCGGCCAAGAACCGCAGGTGCAGTCGTTTGACGGCGATCAGCTCACTGATCTGCATGAACTTCCCTCTGTGTTCGGGTGCGTCGGGTCCCACCAGTGGTGACTTCGTACCAGGACACAGTGTGCACCGACGAAGGACCGCCAAGCGACAGGACCGGGGGTCTTTCGTGCTCATACCAAGACCACTTGTAGGAAACAACCAACAGTAGCCGTTCGTTCCATGATCACTTCATGTCATCACTGGCTGGATGGGCGCGGACGGCGAGTGCTGTACTTCACATGACTGCCCCATTAACGAGGGGACGCCCGAGATCGGCGTGACCAGACCGCACTGCGCAGGACGAGGACGAGCATGGAATTCGTGAGGCCATCCACACTGGTGGAGGCCCTAGAGGCCAGGAGCGCCCACCCCGACGGCGTGCCCATCATGGGCGGTACCGACGTGATGGTGGAGCTGAACTTCGACAAGAGCCGGCCATCGGCGCTGATCGACCTGACCGGGGTCCCGGAGCTGACCGAGTGGGGTGTGGACGGCGACCACACGCGGTTGGGCGCGGGGGTCCCTTACACCCGGATCATCGAGCACCTGTCGGGGAAGGCGCCCGCGCTGGCCAAGGCCTCGCGGTCGGTGGCATCCCCCCAGATCCGCAACCGCGGCACGGTCGGCGGGAACCTGGGCGGGGCCTCCCCCGCCGGTGAGTCCCACCCGCCGCTGCTGGCCACGGACGCCGAGATCGAGCTCGCGTCGGTCCGCGGCACGCGCCGGGTGCGGGCCCGCGACTTCTACCTGTCACTGCGCACGACCGCCCTGCGCGACGACGAGCTGATCACCGCGGTCCTGCTGCCCAACGCCACCGGCCCGCAGCAGTTCGCCAAGATCGGTACCCGCAACGCCATGGTGATCGCGGTGACCTCCTTCTGCCTGGCGCTGGACACCGAGAAGCGGACGGTGGGGACGGGCGTGGGTTCGGCCGGGCCGACTCCGCTGCGCGCCGAGGCCGCCGAGGAGTTCCTGGAGGCCGAGTTCGACTGGGAGGACGGGCGCCCGCTCTCGGAGGCGGTAGTCCGCCGCTTCGGCGATCTCGTGGCCGCCGCCGCCCGTCCCATCGACGACCAGCGCGGTACCGCCGACTACCGCAAGCACGCCTTGTCGGTCATGGCTCGCCGCGCGCTGAGCTGGTCCGTCACCGACTACCGGAAGGGGTCCACGCGATGCGCGTGAATTTCAACGTCAACGGCGAGAACGTCACCGCCGACAACGTGTGGCCGGGCGAGAGCCTGCTGTACGTACTGCGTGAGCGCCTGGGACTGCCCGGCAGCAAGAACGCCTGTGAGCAGGGTGAGTGCGGCTCGTGCACGGTCTACTTCGACGGGGTGACCGCCTGTTCGTGCATGATCGCCGCCGGGCAGGCAGAGGGGCACGAGGTGCGCACCGTCGAGGGCCTGGCCGAGGGCGCGGGCAAGGGCAGCGACCGGAAGCTGGGCGTGGTCCAGGAGGCGTTCGTCGAGGCGGGCGCCGTGCAGTGCGGGTTCTGCACGCCGGGTCTGCTGGTGCAGACCGACGACCTGCTCGAGCGCACGGTGGGTGCGGGCGAGGGCGCGCCGGCCGACTCGGAGATCCGTGAGGCTCTGGCGGGCAACCTGTGCCGCTGCACCGGGTACGAGAAGATCATCGACGCCGTGCATCTGGCCGCGGAGCGGCGCGCGGAAGCCGGGAGCCAAGCATGAGCCGGACCGTAGTCATCGAGGGCGCCCACGTCGTGACCGTGGACGGCCCGGAGTACGCCGACGGCCACGTCGTGGTGCGTGACGGCCGGATCACCGCGGTGGGGTCCGGTCCCGCGCCCAGCGTCGAGGGGCCGGTCGAGCGGGTGGACGGTCGCGGCTGCGTGGCCACACCGGGGCTGGTCAACTCGCACAACCACCTCTACCAGTGGGCGACCCAGGGTCTGTTCGCGGACGGCACGCTGTTCGAGTGGCTGGTGGGCTCCTACGAGATCTGGCACCGGCTCGACGCCGACGTGGTCTCGGGTACGACCTCCGCGGGGATGGCCCACCTGGCGCTGGCCGGGTGCACGACCGCCTCGGACCACCACTACATCTACCCCTCCGGCCGCGGTGACATCGCCGCCGCCGAGGTCGAGGCCGCCCGGGAGGTCGGGATCCGCCTGGACCTGGCCCGCGGGTCGATGGACCGGGGCCACAGTCAGGGCGGTCTGCCGCCGGACAGCGTGGTCGAGACGCTGGAGGGCGCGCTGGCGGCTACCGGCGCCGCGGTCGACGCCCACCACGACGCCTCCTTCGACTCGATGACCCGGATCGCGGTGGCCCCGTGTTCACCGTTCTCGGTCTCGCGCGATCTCATGGTCCAAGGCGCCGAGTTGGCCCGGGAGAAGGGCGTGCGGCTGCACACCCACCTGGCCGAGACGGTCGAGGAGGAGCAGCAGTGCCTGGACGAGTTCGGCTGCACCCCCGTGGAGTACGCCGAGAAGCTCGGCTGGCTCGGTGAGGACGTGTGGTTCGCGCACGCCGTGCACCTGTCGGACACCGCGATCTCCCGGATCGCCGCGACCGGTACCGGAATCGCGCACTGCCCGACCTCCAACGCCCGTCTGGGCGCGGGGATCTGCCGGGTGACCGAGCTCCTCGACGCCGGGGCCCGGGTGGGCCTGGGCGTGGACGGCCCGGCCTCCAGCGAGCTGTCGACGTTGGCCGGGGAGATGCACCAGGCGCTGCTGATGGCACGTGCCCGCAAGGGCCCGCAGGCGCTCAGCGCCCGCCAGTCGCTTGAGCTGGCCACCCTGGGCGGCGCCCGGGTGCTGGGCCGCGACGCCGAGCTGGGCTCGCTGTCGGTGGGCAAGGTCGGAGACGTCGCCCTGTGGCGCGTGGACGGCTTCGGCTACGACGTGATCGCCGACCCGGTGGTGGCACTGACCTTTGGACCCACCCCGCCCTTGGAGCGGCTCCTGGTCGGCGGCGACACCGTCGTCGACCGCGGTGAGCTGCGCACCCTGTCCGCCGAGACCGCCGCCGCGCGGGGCCGCGCGGCGCACCGATCCCTCATGCAGGAGGCGAGCCGCTGATGAAGGCCACCACAGACAGCGTGACCACGGACCTTTCCAGCACCACCAGGGACGGGCTGGGCGCCAGCCCGCGCCGTCCCGACGGGACGCTGAAGGTCACCGGCGAGTTCGCCTACTCGTCGGACCTGTGGATGGAGGACATGCTGTGGGGCGCGACCCTGCGCAGCCCCCACCCGCACGCCAAGATCCTGGGCATCGACATCACCGAGGCCCTGCAGGTCGCCGGCGTGTCGGCGGTGCTCACACACGAGGACGTGCCCGGCGAGAAGCGCTACGGCCTGGAGTTCCAGGACCAGCCGGTACTCGCCTACGACAAGGTGCGCTACAAGGGTGAGGCGGTGGCCGTGGTGGCGGCCGACCACCCGGAGACGGCGCGCCGGGCCATGGAGCGCATCAAGGTCGACTACGAGGTCCTGGACCCGGTCAGCGACTCGCGGCGCGCCGCGCACGACCCCGAGTACCCGCTGGTCCACGAGGAGGGCACCCTCGAGATCCACGAGGAGTACCACCAGGCCGGCAACCGGGTGCGCCACCAGCCGATCCGGACGGGCGACTTCGCCGGGGTGGCGGGGTCGGACGAGGGCCAGCGGGGGGTGCTCGAGCGCCTGCGCGCCGAGGCCGACGCGGTGGCCACCACCGAGTACGAGGTGGGCATGCAGGACCAGGCCTTCCTCGGTCCCGAGTCGGGGATGGCGGTGCCCGCCGAGGACGGCGGTGTGGACCTGTACGTGGCCACGCAGTGGTTGCACGTGGACCAGAAGCAGATCGGCCCGGCCCTGGGGCTGCCCCAGGACAAGGTGCGCCTGACCTTGGCGGGTGTGGGCGGCGCCTTCGGTGCCCGCGAGGACCTGTCGATGCAGATCCACGCGTGCATGCTGGCACTGCACACCGGCAAGCCGGTCAAGTTCGTGTACAACCGCGAGGAGTCCTTCTTCGGGCACGTGCACCGGCACCCGGCCAAGATGCGCTACGAGCACGGCGCCAAGGCCGACGGGACGCTGCTGTACGCGACGGCGGAGATCATCGTGGACGGCGGCGCGTACGCGTCGGCGACCCCCGCGGTGGTGGGTGTGGCCTCGTCGCTGGGCGTCGGCCCCTACGAGGTGCCCCACGTGTTGGTGGACGCCTACGGGGTGTACACCACCAACCCGCCGTGCGGCGCGATGCGCGGCTTCGGCGCTGTGCAGGCCTGTTTCGCCTACGAGTCGCAGATGGACAAGCTCGCGGAGCAGCTGGGGATGCACCCGGTCGACGTGCGGCTGAAGAACGCCATGGCGCAGGGGTCGCGGATCATCACCGGCCAGGAGATCGACATGCCGCTGCCGATGGCGGAGATGTTGGAGCGGTGCCGTGACCTTCCGATGCCGGTGGAGCGCACCGAGCTGGCGGACCCGTCCGACCAGCGCACCCTGCCGGGCGGCGTGGCCGGGACCACCCGCGGTGAGGGCGTCGTGCGGGGTGTCGGCTACGGGCTGGGCCTCAAGAACCTGTGCTTCTCGGAGGGTTTCGACGACTACTCCACGGCCCGGGTCCGCTTGGAGGTCGTGGGCGGTGAGCCGGTGGTGCTGGTGCACACGGCCGCCGCCGAGGTCGGCCAGGGGCTGGTGACGGTCAAGGGCCAGATCGCGCGGTCCGAACTGGGCGTGGAGAAGGTGGTCATCGCACCGTCGGACACGCAGGTGGGTTCGGCCGGTTCCTCCTCGGCCTCCCGGCAGTCGTACATGACCGGCGGCGCGGTGAAGATGGCCTGCGAGTCGGTGCGCGCCTCGGTGTTCGCGCTGGCCCGTGACCGGGGCGTCGTCCCGGACGCGGTCCCCGACTCCGACCTGTCGATGAGCGGCGGCAAGGTGGTGTCGGAGACCGCGGGGGCCCTGGTGTCCCTGGCCGACCTGCTCGGCGACTCCACGGAGTCGGGCACCGTGATCGAGGAGACCCGCGAGCACCATCACCGGCCGACGGAGATGCTCGACCCCACGCGGGGCCAGGGCATGTCCCACACCCAGTTCGGGATGTGCGTGCACCGCGCGGTGGTGGACGTGGACGTCGACCTGGGCCTCGTGAAGGTGGTGGCCCTGGACGCGGTCCAGGACGTGGGCAAGGTGCTCCACCCGCAGCAGCTGGCCGGGCAGATCCAGGGTGGTTCCACCCAGGGCCTGGGGCTGGCGCTGATGGAGGAGATCCAGGTCAAGGACAGCGTGATGCGCAACCCGTCCTTCACCGACTACCTGATCCCGACCATCCTGGACACCCCGCCGATGCGCATCGACGTTCTCGAGCGCCCCGACCCGCACGCCCCGTACGGGCTGCGAGGCGCGGGCGAGCCGCCGACGCTGTCGTCGACCCCGGCCATCGTGGCCGCCGTGCGCGACGCGACCAAGCGCCCGCTGACGCACGCGCCGGTGCGGCCCGAGGACATCGTGGGCATCGACCTGTGACCCCCGACCCCGGCGTTTAGCGCGGAGGGGCGGCGCGCGGGCCGTGCAAGCGCCCACGAGGGCAGTGCGAGCACTCGCCGCCCCTCCCCCGAGTCCACCCGCCCCGGATCACCGACGCCCTCGGCCCCGGGGCGGGTGCCCAGGACAGCGTCGTCCTGGCCTACCCACGTTTGACTACGAGACGTAGCAAACCCCCCACACACGGTGCTTTACTGCCGTGCTCATATCCCTCCAGGAGGGGACGTGACCAAACTCAACGACACCGGCTCGCGGCCGGAACCGCGCACCGGTACGGATCGATCCTGGCTCGACCGCTTCTTCTTCATCAGCGAGCGGAACTCCACCTTCGGGCAGGAGGTCCGCGGCGGCCTGACCACCTTCATGGCGATGGCCTACATCATCGTCCTGAACCCGATCATCCTGAGCAGCGTGCCGGACGTGAACGGCGATTTCCTGTCGCCCGGCCAGCTGACCACCATGACCGCCCTGGCCGCCGGGCTGACCACGATCATGATGGGTGTGATCGGCCGCGCACCCATCGCCTGCGCGGCCGCGCTCGGCGTCATGGCGGTGGTCGCCTACCAGGCGGCGCCCGCGATGGCCTGGTCCGAGGTGATGGGCCTGGTGGTCTGGCAGGGCATCGCCATCATCATGATGGTCGTCACCGGGGTGCGCACCGCTGTGATGAACGCGCTCCCGCACAACCTCAAACTGGCCATCGGTGTCGGTATCGGCATGTTCGTGTCGCTGATCGGCCTGTCCAACGCCGGTTTCGTCAGCGGCGGCGACGGCGACAGCCTGCTGCAGATCGGTGCCGCCGGGGACGAGGGCAACCTGCTGGGCTGGCCGGTCCTGGTGTTCGTGTGCGGCCTGATCCTGGCCGGTGTGCTGTTGGCCCGGGGAGTATCCGGCGCCATCTTCTACGGCATCATCGGCGCCACCGCCCTCGCGGTGTTCGTGCACTACGTGGCGGGACTGGACGCCGACGACTGGGGTGGCGGCGTCCCCGAGCTGCCCGCCAGCCCGGTGGCCACGCCCGACTTCGGGCTGCTGTTCCAGGTGGACATGTTCGGCGCCTGGACGACCGCCGGCCCCACCACGGCCGGGGTCATCCTTTTCACCTTGGTGCTGGCCGGGTTCTTCGACGCGGTGGGCACCATCCTGGCCATCGGGAACAAGGCCAACCTCGCCGCCGAGAACGGGCAGATGCCGCGCGTCAACCAGATCCTGGTCACCGACGGCGCCGGGGCCGTGGCTGGCGGTCTGACCAGCTCCTCGGCCACGCTCGTGTTCGTGGAGTCCACCGCCGGGGTGAGCGAGGGCGCCCGGACCGGACTGGCCAGCGTGGTCACCGGCCTGCTCTTCCTCACCGCGGTCGTCTTCGCACCGGTGTTCTCCATGGTCCCCGCGCAGGCGGCCTCGGTGGCGATGGTGTTGGTCGGCGCGATGATGATGACCCAGGTCAAGGCGATCGACTGGTCCGACATCACGGTGTCGGTCCCGGCCTTCCTGACGATCGCCATCATGCCGTTCGCCTATGACATCGCCAGCGGCATCGGGATCGGGATCATCGCCCACACGGTGCTCAAGTCGGCCCAGGGCCGGTTCGGGGAGGTCGGCTGGCTGATGTGGATCCTCAGCGGGGTGTTCACCTTCCACTTCGCCATGCACGCGCTGGGGTTGTAGGGATGTAGGCCGACGGCGGCCCGCAAAGCAGAGCGCCCAGGCCCGCGCCGCCGCCACTGGATGGCGGCGGCCCGGCCCCTTTGGGCGTCCTTCTTGCACTGGAGGGCCACCTGCTACCGGCCCCGCCGAATCGACACGGCGGTGGACAGAGTCCGCATCGCGCCGTTGGCCAGACGTGGGTGGAGACCGCGTGAGTGGGGGGTTTCCCCGTTTCCTGCCGCACCCAACAACAAGCCCCCACCCACCGCGACCCCGAGTGCCCACACCTCCAGCGCAGGGTCTGCGCGTCTGCGCGGTCTGGGCCATCTGGGCCGACCAGGCGCGCCAGGATGCGGGGCCTGCCGGGGCCGGTGGCGGGGCTTCAGGCCGGACGGGGATGCCACGTTTTGACAGAGCACGCGCGACCACCTAAGTTGTCAGTGTCAACTTCAGTCGCCTCTCCGGGAAGCCGCTCATGGACATCCGCGTCAACGGCACACCCGCGCCCGCTCCGGACGAACCCGAACTCAGCTCCGCGGAACACCTGCGCGACCGGCTCGGGCTGACCGGCACCAAGATCGCCTGCGGCTCCGGGGTGTGCGGCGCCTGCACGGTCCTGGTGGACGGCGCCCCCACAGCCTCCTGCCTCCTGCCCTCCGGCCACCTGACCGGGCGCGCGGTCACCACCGTCGAAGGACTGAACGGGGACCACCCCGTGCAGCGCGCCTTCGCCGCGCACGACGGACTCCAGTGCGGCTACTGCACACCCGGCTTCGTCTTGGAGGCCTCCGTGTTCGTGGACGCCTGGCGCTCCGAGCACGGCGACGTCCGCCCCGGACGCGACACCGTCGCTGAGGCCCTGGCCGGCCACCTGTGCCGGTGCGGCGCCTACGAGGGGATCTTCTCGGCCGTGGCCGCCGCCTGTGCCGGTGAGTTCGACACCGAACCCGACCGGGACCCGCCGCGCTCGGACGCCCCGGCCAAGGTCACCGGGGCCGCGCGGTTCAGCGGCGACGCGGCCGACCCCGGCACCTGGGAAGGGGTGATCGTGCGCTCCACCGTCCCCCACGCCCGCATCCGCGACGTGCACGTCGCGGAGCCCGGCGGTGAGACGCCGGTCCTGGTCGACCTCCTCGGCGGGGACCGCACCGTGCGCTACGTCGGTCAGCCGATCGCCGCCGTGGCCGGACCGACGGCGGCGGCCGCCCGCGAGCTCGCCGAAGCCGTGGTGGTGGACCACGAACCCCTGCCCGCCGCGGTCGACCCCGAAGCCGCTCAGGAACCCGGCTCCCCCGCCGTCTACCCCACCCGCGCCGAGCGCGCCGCCGCTCCCACCTACGGGGAGGCGCCCACCCCGCCGGCCCCCTGGAACGGCAACGTGCGCGGCCCGGGGGTGGTGAGCTGGCGCGGACCCACCGCGGTATCCAGGCTGCGCGCCGCCCGCCGCCGCGAGGACCCACTCCTGGTCGCACAGGAGTACACCACCGCCACCCAGGTCCACAGCTCCCTGGAACCGCACGTGAGCGTGGCCTCCTGGGTCGACGGCGACCTCTTCCTGCACGTGTCCACCCAGGCGGTGAGCAAGATCGCGAACAAGGCCGCCAAGCGCTGGGGCCTGCCCCGGGAGCGGGTGCACGTGGTGACCGAGTTCGTGGGCGGCGCTTTCGGCGCCAAGAACGGGATCACCGCCGACGTCGAGGCGGCCGTGGAGCTGGCCCGGCGGACCGGAGTCCGGGTGCGCGTGGCCCTGGACAGGGCCGAGGAGCTGACCGACGCCGGACACCGGCCCGGAAACCGGACCCGGGTGGCGCTGCTGGCCGGGCGCGGCGGCGAGTTGCGGGCGCTGAGCGTGGACTCGTACGGCGACGGCGGGGTGTCGGTGGGATCCAACGTCGCCGCCCTGGCCGCGCTGATGTACGGACGCTCGCCCCGGAGGCTGCGCGATTTCGACGTGGTGACCCATCGGCCCCCGGGCGCACCCATGCGCGGCCCCGGCGGCCCACCGATGGCGTGGGCCCTGGAGCAGGCCGTGGACACCATGGCCCTGAGGCTGGGTGAGGACCCGCTGTCGCTGCGTCGGCGTTGGGACGGCAACCCCAAGCGGCGGGCCCTGTACGAACGGGTCGCCGACCTGCCGCTGTGGCGGGACCGCCCCCGTGGCGAGCGCTCGGGCCGGTACCGGCGCGGGGTGGGCCTGGCCGCGGCGGGCTGGCCGTACCTGCTCGCTCCCCAGGCCCGGGTGGAGCTCGTAGTGGAGGGCGGATCGCTGGTGGTGCGCTCGGCCACCCAGGACATCGGTACCGGGATCCGGAGCGTGCTCGGTGACGTGGTCGCCGACCGGCTCGGGGTGAGCGCGGCGGACCTGCGGGTGGAGATCGGGCAGAGCGCCTCGGTGCACGGCACGGGCTCCTACGGCAGCCGCACCACCACCTCCATGGGTCCGGCCGCCGCCGACGCCGCCGACCGGCTGCGCGAGGGCCTGCGCGAGCACGCACCGGAGGTGCCCGCCAGCGGGCCGATCCCCGAGCACACCTTCAAGGAGGCGCTGAGCTCCGCCGACGGGCTGAGCGTGGTCGGTGAACGGGCCTCGGACCGGTGGGGGCAGCTGAGTCCGAACCTGGCCGACGACTTCGCGCTTGGGCGCGGCATGAGCGGCGCCGTCCACGTGATGGAGGTCGAGGTCGACACCCTGCTCGGGCGGGTGCACCCCACCCGCTGCTGGGCGGGGATCGCCGCCGGGCGGATCTACTCCGAGCGGCTGGCCCGCAACCAGTGCGAGGGCGCCGTGGTCCAGGGTGTGGGGTACGCACTGTTCGAGGAGCGGCGCGACGATCCCGCCACGGGCGTGGTGCTCAGCGACAACCTGGAGGACTACCGGATCCCGGGGTTGAGCGACGTGCCCGAGACCGAGGTGTACTTCCACCAGGAGGGGTTCGAGCACGCGCGCGGCGGCGGGATCGGCCTCGGAGAGGTGTCGATCGTGGGTGTGGCGGCGGCGTTGGGCAACGCCGTGCACGACGCCACCGGTTGGCGCCCGCACGACCTGCCCATCCGCCCGGACCGACTGATCGGAGGCCCGCGTTGACCACCACACGACCCACGAACGTGGGAGAGGTGACCCAGGACCTGGCCCGGAGCGGGGCGCACCTGCGCGCCGGCGGCACCGACCTGACCCCCTGCTTGCAGGCGGGTTTAGTCGCGCCCGGCCCCCTCGTCGACCTGCTCGACGTGCCGGATCTGCGCATCACGAGCTGGTCGAAGGACGGGTCCTCCCGGATCGGCGCGATGACCAGTGTCGGCGAGCTGAGCGCCGACCCGCGCCTGGCCTCGGCCTATCCGGGGCTGGCCGCCACGGCCGACGGGCTGGCCACGCCGCAGATCCGAGGTACGGCCACGGTGGGCGGCAACCTGCTCCAGCGCAACCGCTGCTCCTATCTGCGCAACCCGGCGTTCGACTGCTTCCAGACCGGCGGTGACTCGTGCCCGGCTCGCTCCGGTGACCACCTGCGCGGCGTGGTGGTGGACCAGGGCCCCTGCGTGGCCCCGCACCCCTCGTCGCTGGCGGTGGCTCTGCTGGCGTACGACGCCACGGTCCAGGTCTACGACGGGCGGGTGTACGAGCTGGGGGTGGCGGATCTCTACGACGGCGCCGATCCGGCCCGGGACCACGTGTTGGCCCCGGGGTCGCTGGTGATGTCGGTGTCCCTGCCCGCGCCGGTTCACGGTGAGCGCGCCGCCTACCTGCGCGCGGCCGGGCGGTCCCGGGCGGAGTGGCCGCTGGTGGAGGCGGTGGTCAGCTTGGCGTGCGCCGACGGCGGCACCGGCCCGGTGACCGGGGCCGCGGTCGCGGTGGGCGGAGTGGCCCGTACCCCGTTGCGGCTGCCCGGTGTGGAGGCAGCCCTGGTCGGGTCGGTACCCGGCCGTGGGACCGGGCCGGAGGTCGCGGGGGCGCTGGAGGGCCTCGCCGACCTGTGCTCCCCGCTGCCCGCCACCGCGTACAAGGTCCCCTTGCTCCAGGCGACCGTCCAGGGTGTAATCGAACGGGCACTGGACGTTCCGGGCCGGTAGGGCCTCGGAGCAGGGCCGGGTGGGCCGCCGTGGCGTGGCGGCCCACCCTTGTGTCGGCTCCCATGGCATGGGCCCATGGTCGGCGCTGGGCCCGCGGCCCGCATATGGCTGGCGGTGTGCGCTCAGCCGCGCAGGTAGGCCCGGTGGGCCAGTTCGCGGCACACGACCGGGAAGTCCATACCCGCGGCGGCGGCCGCCATCGGGAACGTGGAGGTCTCGGTCAGACCGGGGGCGACGTTGGTCTCCAGGAAGATGACCTCGCCGTTCGGGTCGACGATGAGGTCGGTCCGGGAGAAGTCGCGCAGCCCCAGGGTCCGGTGGGCGGTCAGGGCCACCTCGGTCGCGGTCGCGACCGCCTCGTCGTCCAGCCGGGCCGGGCAGAAGAACTCGGTACGCCCCGCCGTGTAACGGGCGGCGTAGTCGTAGACGCCGCCATCCGGCACGATCTCCACCGGCGGGAGGGCGACGGGCCCCTCGCCGGTGTCGAGCACGCCGACCGCCAGCTCGGTGCCCTGGACCTGCTCCTCCACGAGTGCGGAGTCGCTGTAGGCGAAGCAGGAGACCAGGGCCGCCGACAGGTCGTTCACCGAGGCGACCGGGGTGGCGCCGAAGGCAGAGCCGCCGCGGTCGGGCTTGACGAACAACGGCAGGCCGAGCCGGTCGGCGAGCCGGTCCAGCAGCGCCGGGGCACCCAGGTCGTGGAAGGCCGACTTGGGCAGGGTGGCACCGCGCGGCACCCGGACGCCCTTCTCTGCGAGCAGGGCCTTGGCGGCGGGCTTGGTGTAGGCCAGGCGGCAGGCGTCGGGGCGGGCTCCCACGTAGGGCGCCCCGACCAGTTCCAGGACCTCGCGGATCGCCCCGTCCTCGCCCGCGGACCCGTGCAGGACGGGGAAGACCACCTGGGGCGGGTCGGCGGCGAGTCGGTCCAACAGGCCGGAGTCGACGTCGGCGACCTGCACCTCGACGCCGAGCCGGCGCAGGGCTTCGGCGACGCTGCGGCCGGAGTGGACGCTCACCTCGTGTTCGGGGGACAGGCCCCCGGCGAGGACGAGAACCCGGTCAAGGTCAGCCACGGCGCGGACCTCCTTCTCTGCTGCTGTCATGATGGTGCCCTTACGCGGCGGGGTCAGGGCAGGTCAGGGGTGGGTGCCTGGCTGCCTTCGGTGGGCGGGGAGGACGCGGCGCCGAACGTGTCGCGCAGGTCGATCTCGCCCTCGATCGCTCCGACGAGGCGGCGTACGCCCTCGCGGATCTGATCTGGGGTGGGGTAGCAGAAGCTCAGGCGCATGCTGTCGCGACCGCGGTCGTCGGCGTAGAAACCGGTGCCGGGTACGTAGGCCACCCGCTCGTTGACCGCGCGGGGGAGCATGGCCTTGGCGTCGATGCCCGCGGGAAGGGTGGCCCACACGAAGAACCCGCCCTCGGGTTTGGTCCACGTGCACCCGGCGGGCATCAGCGCCTCCAGGGAGCTGAGCATCGCGTCCCTGCGCTCGCTGTACATCGTGTTGAACACCTTGATCTGTTCCTGCCAGGGGAAGGTGTCCAGGTAGCGGCGGACCACGAGCTGGTTGAACGTGGAGTGGCTCAGCATCGCCGACTCCGCGGCCAGGACCAGTTTGGCGCGCACAGCCGCCGGGGCCAGGGCCCAGCCGATGCGCAGGCCCGGGGAGAGGGTCTTGGAGAGCGACCCGAGGTAGATGACGTTGCCGCTGCCCTGCGAGTACAGGGTGGGCTGCGGGTCGCCGTCGTAGCGGAGCAGGCCGTAGGGGTTGTCCTCGAGCACGAGCACGTCGTGGCGCTCGCAGATCTCCATGACCCGGGCGCGGCGCTCGGCGGTCATGGTGATGCCGGCCGGGTTCTGGAAGTTGGGGATCGTGTAGAAGAACTTGACGGTGCGCCCGGCCTTGGCCGCTTCGGTGAGCGAGCGGTCCAGCTCCTCGGGGATGACGCCCTGGTCGTCCATGCCCACGTGCCGGATGTCGGCTTGGAATGCGGCGAAGGTGTTGATCGCGGTGACGTAGGTGGGGGCCTCGGTCAGCACGATGTCGCCGGGGTCGACGAACACGCGCGTAATGAGGTCCAGGGCCTGTTGGGAGCCGACCGTGACGATGACGTCGTCGGGGCTGGCCTGGACGCCCTCCAAGGTCATGTAGTCGCAGATCTGCTCGCGCAGGACGGGGTCGCCCTGCGCGGAGCCGTACTGCAGGGCGACGGCACCCTCTTCGGAGACGACCTCCTTGACCAGGTCGCCGAGCTGCTCCAGCGGGAGCGCGGAGACGTTGGGCATACCTCCGGCGAGGGAGACGATCTCCGGCCGGGACGCGACCGCGAAGAGTGCCCTGACCTCCGATGCGACCATGCCCTGTGCTCGGACCGCGTAGCGGCCGACGTGCGGGTCGACACGCGAACCCTGTTGGCTGGGCTGCTGCTCTCGGTGGTCAGCGGACACGATCCACCTCCGAAGGAAGGACGGTCTGTGGGGACGTCGGGACGGGCCGATCCGGGGATCAACACTGATTCCTGGTTCGACGCCTCGTCGGGCCCCTTGGTTCACCGGGTTACGCGACGGCCGGGCCGTGTGTGAACCCCGGTGCGGCGTTCGGGTTGTGTGAACCGGGTACCTACGCGGTTCAGGAAATGTCCCGAGTGTAGCCCAGTACGGGTCGAACACGTTCGATCAGGGCTTTCCCGCACCCGTACGACCCCCGCGGGGCGCGGCCGGTCCCGGTTCCTCACCGGGCACGGTACCCAGGGACGTGTTCCGACTCACACGCGGATGACCGGACCATGACGCACTTTTCACCCGGCAGCGGTACGGCCCGGCGGTGTCCACACCGCCGGGCCGTACCGTTTTGTGCGCGGTGGCCCTGGGGGTTCCCCCGATCCCCTCAGGGCCCTAGGGTGCGCTCCGAGGATGCCGCCCTAGCCCGTCGACGCGTCCGCACCGCCCCCTCACCCCCCTCAAGGCTCGAAGGGCACGGACGTGCCCCGCACCGGTGAACATCCGCCGTGCCCTCTCTTGCCCGGAGGCCGCCCACCGGTGGGCGGGCCGCGCGGAACCTAGTTGATCCCATCCGCGCGAAGGGAGCAACGGTTGCAACAGGTTGCGAGTCAATTACTAAGGGCATTCAGCCGCGTCCGAAGTGCGAGCTTGCTCCCTCAGGACACGCACACCGGGCGCCAGGGAACCGGGCAACAGCTCTAGGGGCGACTCGGGGCGGACGACGTGCACGCGCACCTCGTCGGCGAAGCGGTAGGGGCGGCTCTCGATCACCCCGCCGAGGTTGCGCCGTATCCGAGAGAGTTCGGCCCGTACCGTCACCACGTGTTTGTCGGAGCCGAACACGTCACGGGAGAGCTCGGCACCGGAGCGCCCGTCGCGGTGCTCTGCCAGAAGCAGAAGCAGCTCAGCGTGGCGCGGGGACAGGTGCTGGACCCACTCGCCGCTGTCACCGGCCACCGATAGTGAGGGTGAGCCGGCCCGGGTCAGGTCCAGGGTGACGGTGGAGGGCGCGGACTGTTCTTCGGGTTGGGGGCGGACCAGCCAACCGCCCGGCAGTGGTTCCAGCGCGCACTCGCCCAGCGCCGGAAGCCAGACCGTTCCGCCCTCGCAGTGTTTGGGAAGCAGCACCCGCCGCACCGGCTCCATGTGGGCGGCGGCCGCCGTCCACCCAACGTCGTCCACGACCAAGGCGGGCCGGTCGAGCCCCGCCAGGATCGGCGCGGCCACCGAGCGGAGCCGTTCCAGGTGGGTGTGGTGGATCCCTTGGAGGTGGGCCTCGGCCAGTTGGGCCACGGCGCTGACCAGGGCCAGGGTGGAGGGGTGGATGGTGGAGACCGGGCCGGTGACGTCGATGGCACCCAGCAGGCGCCCGTCGCGGGGGTCATGCACGGGGGCGCAGGCGCACGTGAGGGCGTGCAGGGTCCGGACGTAGTGCTCGGCGGAGTAGACCTGGACCGGTCGGCCCACCACGAGCGCGGTTCCGATGGCGTTGGTTCCGGTGCTGCCCTCGTTCCAGTGGGCGCCCTCGACCAGGCCGACCCGGTCACCGATCGAGCGGATCCGGTGAGAGCCCTCCCGCCAGAGCACCTGTCCCGTGGCGTCGGTCACGAGCATGATGTGCTCGGCGTCCTCGGCCACCGACACCAGGGACCGGCGGATCAGTGGGAGGACCTCCGCGATCGGGGAGGCTGCGCGTTTGCGTTGGAGTTCGTCGAGCCGGGCCAGTCTGGGCGGCGGGGCGCTGTCCGGGTCGATGCCGAAGCGGCGCATCCGCCCCCAGGAGTCCTCGATCACGGGGCGCAGCGGTGCGGGCTTCGGCCGACCGGTGAGCAGCGCGTCGTGGACACGGCGGAGCAGGATCGCGTGTTCGCGCGGGTCCACCCCGGAGGGCAGGGCCGTGTCCAACGGAGGAAACGTCATGTGGCACCAGACCTCATGTTCGCTACGGGGTTCCCAAGTTTCCTGGTTCAGCCCCGGCTGGGCCAACAGAACCGGGATACACACGAGATTCGGAAGGACTTTCGGTTGTCCGCTTCCGTTTCCTGTGGGACTGCCGGTACGCCGCCTGCTCCCACTGGGCCTTCACCCCTCGGCGGAGTGGCGGGTGAGCGCGAACCACAGCCGCATGCGTTGTTCGGCGTCGGACAGGTCCACGGCCAGGTCCCGCTCGATGCGGCCGATCCGGTAGCGGACGCTGTTGCGGTGGACGCCGAGGTCGGCCGCGGCCCGGTCCCAGTTGCCGTGCCGGGCGATCCAGGTGCGCAGTGTCGCGCGCAGGGTGCGGGCCGCTTCGGTGTCCTGGGCCAGCGGCCCCAGCAGCTCCCTGCTGAGATCATCGGCCTCAACGGGGTCGATGAGCACCGCGAACGGGTCGGTGTCCTCGTCGGAGAGCAGCGGCGCGCCCACGGCACGGGCACGGACCAGCAGCGCGGCCGCCCTTCGGTCGGCGCCGGGGAGTCCGTCCGAGTGCACCGGTGGGCTGAGCGCCGCAACCCAGCCGTGGGAGCGCAGCAGGTCCAAGTGCTCGCGGTGGGCCCCCTCACTCCGGCCCGCGAGGACCGCGCGCACGGCGGGAACGGCGCCGGTGCCCGCACCGCCCCGGGGTTCCGGTGCGGTGTCGACCAGCGGGGTGCCCAGGGGGAGATCCCCGGCCGCGGTGTGGCGGCTTAAGGGAAGAGGGCTGGCCCGCAGGACCCGGTAGGCGCCGCGCCCCTTCTTGCCGGCACGGATGCCGGGGGCGGGGATGCCGGCGAGTTCGGCGAGCAGGGGCTCCGTCCGCTCATCGAGGCTTCCGTCGAGGACGAGGCCGGTCAGCAGCCGCCCGGGGACGGGCGGATCTTCGTCGGCCGTGCGGGAGAGCAGGTCGAGCAGGGCGGTGGCGGTGCGCAGGACAGCCCGGTCGGTGATTCCCAGGGGTTCGGGGCGGCCCACGAGGACCACGCCCCGTTCCTCCGGTGGCTGGCCCACCGTGTGCAGGAAGACCTCGTCCGTGCCGCTGGGCGCCTTGGCGCTGCGCGGACCGGAGGGAGCGACGAGCTTGGTGAGCAGGGAGCGCACTTCGGCGCCGAGATCCGCGGGCGCCTCGGGTGTGCGGTGCGCGGCCGCGGCGGGGGCGGAGGGTTCCAGCGCGGCCCAGCCGTCGAGGGAGTCGGCCAGCACCGCCAGAACGCGTGCCTCGGGCGCGGCCGCGGTGACCGCGCGGGCCAAGGCCTGGTGGGACTCGCCCAGGCGGCGCACGTCGCGCAGGTGACGTTCCTCCAGCTCCTCCCCGACGGCGCGGCTGACCGCTGCGAAGGCGGTGACCCTGGGTACCGCCACGAGTGGCAGGCCCTGGGCGTGGCACTGCTCGACGAGGCGTTCGGGGACGGTCTCGTACACCGGCGCCACGCCGAAGCCGACGGCACTGACCCCGGCCTGGACCAAGGAGCGCACGTAGTCGCGCACGCCCGCCGCCGTGTCGGGCAGGTTGACCCCAGCGGTGAGCAAAAGTTCGCCGCCGCGCAGGTACGTGGCGGGTTCGACCATCTCGCTGGCCACGGACCAGGTGATAGCCGGATCACCCGCGTCGACCACGGTGGTCAGGGCGAGGTCGCGGCGGCCGAGCACCACGCTCAGGGGTACATCGTGGCTGTCCGTTCCGCCTGAGGCGTGGGCCATGTCCGCTCCGTTCCGCTTCCCGGGTGCGCGCACTCCCCCGGCGCGTTTCCTGAACCTTGCGTACAGGAGAACACCGGCGCATCCGGTTGATGATTCGCCCAAAGACCGGTTCGAACTTGTGCGATTCGACCACTGGAGTGGAGCTTACCGGCTACTTACGCTGGCCGAAGCACTGTGACCTGCGTCAACGTCGCCGCGGCCCGTGTGCCTCATTCCCCGTATCGCAAGGAGCGTCATGGCCATCGACCTCGTGGTGATCGCCGCTTATCTCCTGGGTATGGTCGGCCTCGGCTGGTGGGGCATGCGCCGCGCCAAGAGCCGGTCCGACTACCTCGTGGCCGGACGCAGCCTGGGCCCGGTGATGTACTCCGGCACCATGGCCGCCATCGTCTTGGGCGGCGCCTCCACCGTCGGCGGGATCGGCCTGGGCTACACCCACGGCATCTCGGGGGCCTGGCTGGTGATCGCCATCGGCACCGGCATCCTGACCCTGCACCTGTTCTTCGCCAAGCGCATCTCCCGGCTGCGCGTCTACACCGTCGCCGAGATGATCGACCTGCGCTACGGCGGTAACTCCCGGGTCGTGTCGGGCCTGGTCATGTGGGGTTACACCTTCATGCTGACGGTGCCCTCCACCCTGGCCTTCTCCACCATCTTCAGCGGCATGTTCGAACTGCCCCGCGTGGCGGCGATCATCCTCGGCGGCGCCATCGTGGTGCTGTACTCCACGATGGGCGGCATGTGGTCGGTGACCATGACCGACATGGCCCAGTTCGCCATCAAGACCCTCGGGCTCCTGCTCATCCTGACCCCCGTCGCCGTGTGGACCGCCGGCGGCTTCTCCGGGATGCGGGAGACCCTGGACCCCTCCTACTTCAACCCCGTCGCCATCGGCGGGCAGACCATCCTGACCTACTTCGTCATTTACTCGCTGGGCCTGCTCATCGGCCAGGACATCTGGCAGCGCGTCTTCACCGGCCGCAACCCCAAGGTGGCCAAGGCTGGCGGGATCGGCGCTGGCGTGTACTGCCTGGCCTACGGCGTCTGCGGGGCACTCATCGGCACCGCCGCGGCCGTGCTCTTCCCGAACCTGGCCAACCCCGACGACTCGTTCACCATGATGGTGGACGCCACCCTTCCGGTGGGCATCGCCGGACTGGTGATCGCCGCCGCCCTGTCCGCGGTGATGTCGACCGCCAGCGGCGCGCTCATCGCCTGCTCCACCGTGACCTCCACCGACCTGTGGCCCGAGGTCAAGCGCCTGTTCGGCCGCGAGACCACGCCCGAGGACAACACCGAGCAGGACGAGGTCGCCGCCAACCGGCTCTTCACATTGGTGCTGGGCCTGGCCACCATCGGTGTGGCACTGGCGGTGGACAACGTGGTCGCGGCACTGACCGTCGCCTACAACATCCTGGTCGGCGGACTGCTCGTGGCGATCCTCGGCGGGCTGGTGTGGCGCCGGGGCACCCGCACCGGTGCGCTGGCCTCCATGTTCGCCGGTTCTGTGGCGGTGATCGTCACCATGGTGCTGACCGACATGCTGGCCAACGAACCGATCTACGTGGGCCTGGGCACCGCACTGGTCGTCTATGTCGTCGTCAGCCTTTCGACCAAGCCCACCGACCCTGCGGTCCTGGAGGCCTGGCGGCGCCGCCTGCGCGGCGAGGACGCCGAACAGCTCTCCGAAGCCGGCGGGGCCCCCGCCGAAGGCACTGCTCCCGCGGACACCGGGGGCGCGAACTCCCCCGCTACCCACCGGCCCAAGCCATAGCCACCGACTACACCGACCAACCGACGACGGCACCGACGAACAGGAGAAACAACCACATGACCACCCCGATCGGACCCACCGACTCCAGCCTCGTCCCGCGCTTCGCGGGCCCGGCGACCTTCGCCCGGCTCCCCCGCATCGACCAGGTCGAGCGCGCCGACGTCGCCGTGATCGGGGTTCCCTTCGACACCGGTGTGTCCTACCGGCCCGGGGCGCGGTTCGGCCCCTCCGCGATCCGCGAGGCCAGCCGTCTGCTCCGCCCCTACCACCCGGGTCTGGATGTGGCCCCGTTCGAACGCCTCCAGGTGGTCGACGGCGGCGACATCGCCGTGAACCCCTACTCGGTCGGGGACGCGGTGGAGACGCTGGACCAGGGTGCCTCGAAGTTCGTCGACGCGGGGACCCAGCTGGTCACGCTCGGCGGCGACCACACGATCGCCCTGCCGCTGCTGCGTTCGCTGTACCGCAAGCACGGCCCGATCGCCATGCTGCACTTCGACGCCCACCTGGACACCTGGGACACCTACTTCGGGGAGCCCTACACGCACGGCACCCCGTTCCGCCGTGCCGTGGAGGAGGGCATCCTCGACACCGAGGCCATCGCCCACGTGGGCACCCGCGGCCCGCTGTACGGCAAGCGCGACCTGGAGGACGACCGCCGTTTCGGGTTCGGCATCGTCACCGCCGGCGACGTCCTGCGCAAGGGCGTGGACGAGATCGCCGACGCTCTGCGCCAGCGCATCGGGAACCGGCCTCTGTACGTCTCCGTGGACATCGACGTCCTGGACCCGGCGCACGCACCCGGGACCGGAACCCCGGAAGCGGGCGGCATCACCAGCCGCGAACTGCTGGAGATCCTGCGCGGCCTGGCCGACCTGAACCTGGTGGGCGCCGACGTGGTGGAGGTCGCGCCCGCCTACGACCACGCCCAGATCACCTCGACGGCCGCCTCGCACGTGGCCTACGACCTGGTCAGCCTGCTGGCCCTGAACCACCAGAAGAAGACGGGGAACTAGATGGGCGGGAGCGCACCGCGCAACGGCGGTGACCTGGTGACCGAGACTCTGACCGCGCTGGGGGCCGGGGTGGCCTTCGGTATCCCGGGCCAGCACGCGCTGGGGCTGTTCGACGCGCTGCGGCGCGCGCCGGAGCTGCGGTTCGTGTCGAGCCGGGTAGAGAACAACGCGGCCTTCGCCGCCGACGGGCACGCGCGCCTGACCGGCGAGGTCACGCCGCTGCTGGTCTCCACCGGTCCCGGTGCGCTGCTCACCTTGGCGTCGTTGCAGGAGTCCCGAGCGGCAAGCGCCCCGGTGGTGGTGATCAGCAGCCAGATCCCGCGGGCGGGTCTGGGCGGCGGCCGCCACGGCTACCTGCACGAGCTGCCGGAGCAGTCGACGAGTTTCGCCAACGTCACCAAGTCGGCCGTCACGGTCCGGCACACCTCGCAGATCCCCTCCGCGCTGGCCGAGGCCTGGCGGACCGCCGCCGAGGCGCCCGCGGGCCCGGTTCTGGTGGAGATCCCGCAGGACGTGCTGTTGGAGCCGACCGTCATCCCGCCGGTCGGGGACGTGGACCCCGATCCCGCTCCGCTCGTTCCGCGCGCGGAGCTGGTCGCCGAGGCCGCGCGCCTGTTGGACGGCGCTCAGCGGCCGGTGGTCCTCGCGGGCGGCGGGGTGAGCCGCTCAGGCGGGCGGAAGGCCCTGCGGGAGCTGGCCGAGGCGCTCCAGGCGCCGGTGGCCACCACCTTCGGCGGCAAGGACGCCTTCCCGTGGGACCACCCGCTCTCGCTCCAGTCGTGGCTCGAGGACCGGTACACCACCGAGTACCTGGAGGGCGCCGATCTGCTCCTGGTCGTGGGTTCGGGGTTGGGCGAGCTGTCCAGCAACTACCACACGCTCGCCCCGAAGGGCCGTGTAGTGCAGATCGAGGCCGACCTCGGCAAGCTCGAGTCCAATGTCCCGGCGCTGGGGATCCACGGTGACGCCGCGCTGACCCTGGATGCCCTCGCCCGGCGGGTGGAGAGCCGCCCAGAGGCCCCCGGCGTGGTGGCGGAGGTCGCCGAGGTGCGGGCCAAGGTGGCCGAGCGGTTGGCGGAGCAGGACCTGGCCGCCGAGCAGGACGTGCTGGCCGCTGTGCGCGCGGCGCTGCCCGGCGATGCTCCCAGCTTCTGGGACATGACGGTGCTGGCCTACTGGGCGTGGTCGGCCTGGGACCCGCGCGACGGCCAGGCGCACTCCGCGCAGGGTTCGGGCGGCCTGGGGTACGGCTTCCCCGCCGCCCTCGGCGCGGCCGCCACGGGGCTCGGTCCCGTGCTGGCGGTCTCCGGTGACGGAGGCGCCATGTATTCGATCGCGGAGCTGGCCACCGCACGCCAGCACGACCTGGACGTGACCTGGCTGATCGTCGACGACGGCGGCTACGGCATCCTGCGCGAGTACATGGAGGGCGCCTTCGGCGAGGCCACCCACACCGAGCTCGCCCGCCCGGACTTCGTGGCCCTGGCCGCATCCTTCGGGGTCCCGGCGACCCTGACCACGCCCGAGAGGGTCGAGGAGGACCTGGCGGCGGCGCTGGCCGAGCCCGGCCCGAGTGTTGTTGTACTGCCTATGTTCGTGGGTCTGTTCGCCCCGACCCACCTGGACGTCTGAACGCTCACGTTCCCAGCCGTCCTTTCCGGGGGCGCGCGCCAACGGCGCCGCGCGCCCCCGTCCCCTCCCCCGTTCCTGATCCCCTCATCCCCTGAGGAGTCCAGCCGTGTCCCCAACCGCACCCGCACCGAAGGTCACCGAGGTGGAGAGCCACGGGGTCGCACCGATCCCGGTCGGCGACCAGACCTCCCGGCCCTTCGACCTGTTCCGCCTCACCTTCGGCGGGGCCAACACCTTCGCCACCATCATCCTGGGCACCCTGCCCATCGCCTACGGTCTCGGGTTCGCCGCGGCGGCCACCGCCACCGTGATCGGCGTGGTACTCGGCGCGCTCATCCTGTCGCCCATGGCGCTGTTCGGGCCGCGCACCCGCACCAACAACGCCGTCTCCTCCGGGGCGCACTTCGGCGTGGTGGGCCGCTCCCTGGGCTCACTGCTGTCGCTGCTGACCGCCGTCACGTTCTTCTCCATCTCGGTATGGGTGAGCGGCGACGCGATCGTCGGGGCCGCCGCCCGCCTGGGCTTCGACGGCGGGGACGGGCTGCGCGCGGCCGCCTACGGGGTCATCGCGGTCGCGGTGTTCGTGGTGTGCGTGTACGGCTACCAGTTCATGCTGCTGATCAACAAGGTCGCCGTGGTGGCGGGAAGTGCACTGATGCTGCTGGGCGCGGTCGCCTACGGCGGTGCCTTCGACCCCTCGTTCGCCGGGAGCGGCGACTACATCCTGGGCGGCTTCTGGCCCACCTGGGTGCTCGCCGTGCTCACCATCATGGCCAATCCCGTCTCCTTCGGCGGGTTCCTCGGCGACTGGTCCCGGTACATCCACGCCTCGACCTCCACCCTCGGCATGCTGGCGGCGCCCTTCCTCGCGCAGGTGTGCACGCTGCTGCCGTTCGGCTTCGGCCTGGCCACCGCGACCCTGGTCGCCGACCCGAACCAGTACGTGTCCGGGCTGGCGGCGATGTCCCCACTCTGGTATGCCCTACCCCTGCTCCTGGTGGCGCTGGTCGGCGGCCTGTCCACCGGCACGACCGCCCTGTACGGGACCGGTCTGGACTTCTCGTCGCTGGTGCCGCGCCTGAACCGGGTGCAGGGCACGGTCGTGGTGGGCTGCCTGGCCCTCGCCCTGGTGTTCGTGGGCACTTTCCTGTTCGACTTCGTCGAGACGATCAACGCCTTCGCGATCCTCATCGTGCTGCTGACCTCGCCGTGGATGGTCATCATGATGCTCGGATACCTGTTCCGGCGCGGGTTCTACCTGGTGGAGGACCTCCAGGTGTTCAACGAGGGCCGCCGGGGCGGCGCCTACTGGTTCCGATCCGGGATCAACTGGCGGGCGACGACAGCGTGGCTGCTGGCCGCGCTGACGGGCCTGCTGTTCGCCAACACGCCACTGCTCGTCGGGCCGCTGGGGAACCTGGCCGCGGGCATCGACCTCAGCCTGCCCGCCGCCCTGGTGACCGCCGCGGCCGCCTACCCCGCGGCCCTGTTCCTGTTCCCCGAACCGCGCTCCGTGTTCGGGCCCGAGGGACCGCGCCTGGTCCCCGCCCGAGAGGACGAGAACACCGCCGCCCCGGCCGCCGACCACACCCCGGCCACCGCGGCACGCTGACCCTAACTGACACTCACGCACGCTCTCCCGCACACGCACTGAACCGCAGCACGCGAAGGACACCTCATGAGCAGCCACGCTCCCCTGCACAGCCTGGTCGACGGCAAGCCCCTGCACCCCGAGGGCGGCCGGACCCTGACCCTGGTCGACCCGGCCGACGAACAGGTGACCGGGCTCGCCGGGACCTGCGGGCCCACCGAGGTGGACTCCGCCATGGACTCCTCCCTCCGGGCCTTCCGCACCTGGCGCCGGTCCACCCCTGCCCAGCGCCAGGACGCCCTCCTCGCGATCGCCGACACCCTCGCCGCACGGGCCGGGGAGTTCGCGGACGCGGAGTGCCGCGAGACCGGCAAGCCGCGCGCCTCCGTGCTGGCCGAGGAGATCCCCTTCTGCGTGGACACCCTGCGCTTCTTCGCCGGCTCCGCCCGCCATCTGGAGGGCAAGGCCGCCGCCGAGTACGCCGGCGACCGCACCTCGTGGATCCGCCGCGAACCGGTGGGCGTGTGCCTGGGCATCACCCCGTGGAACTACCCGCTCATGATGGCGGTGTGGAAGATCGGTCCGGCACTGGCCGCGGGCAACACCGTGGTGCTCAAGCCCGCGGAGACCACACCGGCCACCACGGTCATGCTCGCCGAGACCGCCGCCGGTGTCCTGCCCCCGGGCGTGCTGAACACGGTGGTGGGTGACCGGGACACCGGGCGCCTCCTGGTGGAGCACCCGGCCGCGCGCCTGGTGTCGGTCACCGGCTCCACGCGGGCCGGGTCTCAGGTGGCCCGGTCCGCGGCCGACGACCTCAAGCAACTGCACCTGGAACTGGGCGGCAACGCCCCGGCGCTGGTGTTCGACGACGCGGACGTGGCCGCCACCGCCGCCGGTGTGGTGGCCGGGGGCTTCCTCAACGCGGGCCAGGACTGCACCGCCGCGACCAGGGTCATCGTGCAGGACTCGGTACACGACGCTTTCGTGGCCGAACTGTCCCGCCGGGCCGCCCAGCAGGTCACCGGGCGCCCCAGCACAGAGGAGAGCGACTTCGGTCCGCTCAACAACGCCGACCAGTTCGCCCGGGTCACCGGACTGCTGGAGCGCCTGCCCGCGCACGCACGGGTGGAGACCGGCGGGCACCGTGTCGGCGAGAGCGGGTACTTCCTGGCCCCGACGGTCGTCTCCGGGCTGCGCGGCGACGACGAGATCGTACTCGAGGAGGTGTTCGGGCCGGTGGTGACCGTGCAGCGGTTCACCGACGAGGCCGACGCCGTGGAACTGGCCAACGGGGTCGACCAGGGCCTGGCGTCCTCGGTGTGGACCCGCGACCACGGGCGGGCCCTGCGGGTGAGCGCCGAACTGGACTTCGGCGCGGTGTGGGTGAACACCCACGGCGACCTGTTGTCGGAGATGCCCCACGGCGGGTTCAAGCGGTCGGGATACGGCAAGGACCTGTCCGCCTACAGCCTGGAGGACTACACGCGGGTCAAGCACGTGATGAGCGCCTTGGACTGATCCCTGTGCTCGCCCTTCAGCACCGCGGGTCCGACCGGCCCGCCCTCAACCGACCCGCTGCACCTGCGGCCCCTCCCCTAGAGACCGCAGGTGGGACCAGGTGAGTTCGGTGACGTGTCCCGCCATGGCGTCGGGGGTCTCCTCGGGGTGCTCCAGCAGCCAGTCGGTGAAGGCGTCGGCCGTGCTCACCGCCACGCGGGCGAGCAGCTGGGCATCCTTGGGGGCGAGGGCGCCGTAGTCGTCGCCGGTGCAGCTGGTGATGAGTGCGGCGACCTCGGCGGTGACGCGGTCGCGCATGCGGGTGGTCTCACCCTCGAACGGTTCTCCCTGAACGGCCGCGCGCCGGTAGAGGACGGTCCAGCTCTCCCGGTTGTCGACGACGAAGGCGAAGAAGGCCTGCATCCCCCGCCTCAGGGGGTCGTCGCCGATCGGCGCCAGGGGATCGTGCACGGCGGTGCGGACCGCATCGACGAGGCGTTCCATTTCCCGGCGCACACAGGCGGTGAAGATTCCTTCCTTGGAGCCGAGGTAGTGGTAGACGGTCGGCTTGGAGAGACCGGCCGTCTCCGCGATCTCCTCCACGCTGACCGTGTGGTAATCGCCCCGGGAGAACGCGGTGACGGCGGCGTCGATCAGTTGCTGTTCCCTGACACGACGCGGGAGTCTGCGCTGTTTGGTCTTCACGGGAACCGACCCTAGTGGGATCGGTGGCTTTGACCAGAGGCCGCCGGACATGAGTTCCCCGGCCGGATTCCCGTGTTCGCGACCGCGTGGCGCGTGACCTGTGCGACCGCGAACCGAGCCGAATTCGGTGCGTGACGCATCCCACGCCATGGAGAGTTTGAGCGGGCGGATTCCGCACGGGGGTGCGCGGAATCCGCCCCCCGTTTGTCAGGCAGGTGCGCCCCGCAGTTCGAGCGTGCAGCATTTGGCCCCGCCGCCGGCCTTGCGCAGTTCGTCGAGTTCCACCGGGTGGACCTCGAAACCCAAGCTGCGCAGTCTGTCCGCGAGCTCGGTGGCTTCGGCGGCGATGACGACGTTGCGGCCGTCGCTGACCGCGTTGAGGCCGAGGACCGCGGCGTCCTCCTCCGTGGCCAGGAGCGCGTCGGGGTAGAGCGAGCGCAGCACTCTGCGGCTGCCCTCGGTGAAGGCGCCCGGGTAGTACGCGACCTGGTCTCCGGAGAGCGCGAACAGCGCGGTGTCCAGGTGGTAGAAGCGCGGATCGGCCAGCTGCAGGGTCACGACCGGGCGGCCCAAGAGCCGTTCTGCCTCCTGGTGGGCGGCGGCCTCGGTACGGAAGCCCGTCGCGGCCAGGATGGCCTCGTCGAGGGTGATGAAGTCCCCCTCCCCCTCGTTGACGTGCTTGGGCTCCAGGGTCTCGTCATAGCCCGCCTTGCGGAACCAGTCCAAGTAGGCAGGACCCTCCGGAGTACGTTCGGCGCTGGCGAACCGCGCACCGTAGACGCGCCCGTCCACGACCAGTGCGCCGTTGGCCGCGAAGACCATGTCGGGCAGCCCCTCGATCGGCGTGATCTCGCTGACCCGGTGGCTGAGCGACCGGTAGAGGTCCCGGAGTCCCTCCCACTGCCGGATCGCGCGGTCGCGGTCGACGCCCGCGGCCGGGTCCATCCAGGGATTGATCGCGTATTCCACCGCGAAGTAGGTGGGGCGGCACATCAGAAAGTGCCGGGGCGTCACC
Source organism: Nocardiopsis nanhaiensis (assembly GCF_054778635.1). NCBI lineage: Bacteria > Bacillati > Actinomycetota > Actinomycetes > Streptosporangiales > Nocardiopsidaceae > Nocardiopsis > Nocardiopsis nanhaiensis. The sequence continues at coordinate 4,803 of NZ_BAAGZJ010000073.1, read as the reverse complement.
GCTGCCGAGTCGACAGGTCGAACCATGGAACCTCCCCTTTGAGGCGCACCGAAGACCGGTAGGCCCGCGGTGGTACAGACATTTACCATCCGGGGTTTCCGGACGGACAAAAGTGGGATACCCGCACGGAAGCCGCGCCAATATAGGCTTTTCCATAAAGTGGGAGGGGGAGGTCGGGCGTTCACGCGCGGCGCACAGGGCCGTCGTCACGGCGCTCACGGCAGGACGCCCGCACACCGGCCAGGGGCACGGGCACCCCACAGAACCGACCGACCGGCCGGTATTGCTAGGGTCACTGCATTCCGTGATTGGAGACCTCCCATGAGCACCAACATCAAGGCGGCCGTCTTCCACGAGACCGGCGCGCCCCCCGAGATCCGCGACGTCGTCCTGCCCGACCCCGGCCCCGGACAGGTGCGGGTCCGGATGGTCGCGGCAGGCGTGTGCCACTCCGACCTCTCGCTGTCCGACGGGACGCTGCCCCAGACCTGGCCCGCGGTTCTCGGGCACGAGGGTGCCGGCACCGTCGAGGCGATCGGTCCCGACGTCACCGAGGTGGTGCCCGGACAACAGGTCATCCTGAACTGGGCTCCGCCCTGCCGTGCCTGCTGGTTCTGTGAACAGGGCGAGCCGTACCTGTGCGAGCACGCCCTCGACCGCACCGTCACCCCCTACGCAGAGCTGACCGACGGCACCCCCGTCTACCCGGGGCTCAACACCGGAGCCTTCGCCGAGGCCACGGTCGTCCCGGCGAGCGCGGTCGTACCGCTGCCGGACGGGATCGATCCCGCGGTCGCCGCGGTACTGGGGTGCGCGGTACTCACCGGTTGGGGTGCCGTGAACAACGCCGCCGAACTGCGCTCCGGCCAGTCCGCCCTGGTCCTGGGTCTGGGCGGCGTGGGGCTGTCCCTCCTGCAGGCCGCCCGGCTCGCCGGGGCCGATCCGCTGATCGCCGTGGACACCTCCCCGGACAAGGAGGAGCTGGCCCGGTCCCTGGGCGCCACCGACTACCTGGTCGCCGACCCGTCCCTGCACAAGTCGGTGCGGGGACTCACCGGCGGACGCGGGGTCGACCACGCCTTCGAGGTGGTCGGCAAGGCCCAGGTCGTGCGATCCGCCTGGAACTCGACCCGGCGGGGCGGGACGGTGACGGTCGTGGGTGTGGGTTCGGCCAAGGACGAGGTGTCCTTCAATTCCCTGGAACTGTTCCACCAGGCCCGGACGCTCCAGGGGTGCGTCTACGGGTCCAGCGATCCGGCCCGGGACATCCCCGTACTCGCCGAGTCGGTCCGTTCGGGCGACATCCGGCTCGCCGCCATGGTCACCGACGAGATCCCGCTGGAGGGAGTCCCCGACGCCTTCGAGCGCATGCGCCAAGGCAAAGGCGGCCGGTCACTGGTGCGCTTCGGCGCCTGAGCCGGAGCACACGCGGCGCTTCGGGACGGCTGGCGGGTGCCAGGAAGCGCCGCAAGCACCCCGGGGCCCGCCACACGGGAAGGGCGCCGGTCGGTCGGGTCAGTCGCGCTCGAGGGGACGGCCGTCGGCGTCCAGCAGAGTCACCCCGACCGGGTACGGGGCCGGGGAGGACTCCGGGACGGGCACACCCACGAAGCCGCGTGTGGTTCCCAGGGCCACCCCCAAGTAGCAGGCCCAGACCAGCAGGGGAACGAGCAGGGAGCCGGGCACGAGCACGGCGTAGGCGACCAGTCCGATGCCGGTCAGCACCGTCATCGCCAGGACCAAGCCGCCGCCCTGGCCAAGGGACTGCCAGCCGCCCAGCAGCCCCAGCACGGCCACGGCCAGCAGCGGGGAGCCGAAGGCCAGCGCCAGCATGGGATAGAGGACCGTGTAGACCACCAGTACGTGGGAGAGCACGCCGAGGACACCGACTCCGACCATGCACAGGTACTCCCGCCGGTCTTGCGGGAGTACCAGGAGGGCGTTCCGGTCGACCCCGGTCGGCAGCTCTCCGGAGCGGACCTGGGCCAGCAGCCCGCGGTTGGCCCGGGCCAGGGAGACGAGGAAGAACACGAGAAAGTACAGGGAACCGGCCGCTACGAGGGCCGTGACCAGGAGGTCGCTGTCGGCCAGGCGCGGAGCGGCCCATCCGAGGTCGGCGCCGGTGACTGCGGTGGCGGTGCCCACGAAGGCCATCACCGCCAGGGCCTCGGCCAGGACGAACCAGCCCCCGGTGCGCAGTCGGGCGGCGTAGGGTGCGCGGGCCTCCCCGGATCCGGGACGGAGCCGCCTCGCGTTCAGCGACCGCAGCAGCGGGGGCGCGGCCACGTGGTATGCCAGCAGGGCCAGAGCGATCCAGGTGGCCGCCGGACCCGGGTCAAGGGTCGGGGGATGGAAGTACACAGGGGATTCTTTCGGTTGGGAACACACGGTGAACTGCGATGACCGTGGGAAACAAGACCACGGGAGCGCGGCGACGCGATTCTGCCCGACCGACGACCACTTGTCACACCCTGACAAATGATGTGGCACAGGGCACACAACACTCTTGCCGCTGGGGCCGCGCGGGTGCACAGTCGTCACGATGGCGCACGCTGTGCCCGCGGCGGCACGGACAACCCCCGAGGAGATCCCCATGAGCACCGGAGCCGACCAAGCCGACACCGTCGTCGTCGGAGCAGGGCTGGCCGGACTGGCCGCCGCGGCCGAGCTGGCCGACGCCGGGAAACGGGTGATCCTGCTGGACCAGGAACCCGAACAGTCCCTGGGCGGACAGGCGTTCTGGTCCTTCGGCGGGCTGTTCTTCGTGGACTCGCCCGAACAGCGCCGCATGGGCATCAAGGACTCCAAGGAGCTGGCCCTCCAGGACTGGATGGGCACCGCCGCCTTCGACCGGCCCGAGGACGAGTGGCCGCGCAAGTGGGCCGAGGCCTACGTCGACTTCGCCGCCGGTGAGAAGTACCCCTGGCTGCGCCAGCAGGGCCTCAAGGTCTTCCCCGTGGTGGGATGGGCCGAACGCGGCGGCTACCTCGCCAACGGGCACGGCAACTCGGTACCGCGCTTCCACATCACCTGGGGCACCGGCCCCGGCGTGGTCGCGCCCTTCGAGCGCCGGGTCCGTGCCGCCGCCGAACGCGGCCTGATCGACCTGCGCTTCCGCCACCGCGTGGACGAACTGGTCGTAACCAAGGGCACGGTCACCGGTGTGCGGGGCACGGTCCTGGCGCCGAGCGGCATCGAGCGGGGCAAGGCCAGCAACCGGGACGCCGTAGGCGACTTCGAGGTCGGGGCGCAGGCCGTCATCGTGACCGCGGGCGGCATCGGCGCCAACCACGACCTGGTCCGCCAGAACTGGCCCGAGCGGCTGGGCACGGCGCCCGAGCACATGCTGTCGGGGGTCCCCGCGCACGTGGACGGCCGGATGCTGGGCATCACGGAGAAGGCCGGGGGCGGGATCATCAACCGCGACCGGATGTGGCACTACACCGAGGGGATCCAGAACTGGGACCCCATCTGGGAGAAGCACGGTATCCGGATCCTGCCCGGCCCCTCCTCGCTGTGGCTGGACGCGACCGGTAAGCGGCTGCCCGCGCCGTACTTCCCTGGCTTCGACACCCTGGGCACGCTCGACCACATCATGAAGAGCGGACACGAGTACACGTGGTTCGTGCTCTCACAGAAGATCATCGAGAAGGAGTTCGGGCTCTCCGGGTCCGAGCAGAACCCCGACCTGACCGGCAAGGACATCAAGCTCGTCCTCCAGCGCGTGCTGCCCGGCGCCCCTGGCCCGGTGGAGGCCTTCAAGGAGCACGGCGCCGACTTCGTGGTCGCGGACAAGCTGCCCGAACTGATCCGCAAGATGCAGGAGATCTCCGGCGACGACGCGCTGGACGCCGACACCGTGACCCGCGAGGTGGTGGCCCGCGACCGGGAGATGGCCAACACCTTCACCAAGGACCTGCAGGTCATGGCGATCCACGGGGCCCGCAACTACAAGGGCGACAAGATAGCCAGGGTGGCTTCACCGCACCAGATCCTGGACCCGAAGTCGGGTCCGCTGATCGCGGTGCGCCTGCACATCCTCACCCGCAAGACCCTGGGCGGGCTGCACACCGACCTGGACTCCCGCGTGCTGCGCGCGGACGGCACCCCGCTGCCCGGGGTGTACGCGGCCGGTGAGGTCGCCGGGTTCGGCGGCGGCGGCGTGCACGGGTACCGCTCCCTGGAGGGCACGTTCCTCGGCGGGTGCATCTTCTCCGGCAGGACGGCGGGAAGGGCCGCTGCGGCAGCCCTGGGGTAGATCCTGCTCACCTTGGGCGGTCGACCGCACGAAGTGGTGGGAGGGCATGTGCCCGCCCACCACTTCGTGGACGGGAGTTTCGGGTTACCGCCACCCCACGGTCACCTCTTCGGGAAACTGGGTTCCCGCCTACACCAGGAACTCTCATGACCTGTAACAGGAAGAGCTCGGGCGCACCACTGCTGACTGTGGATGATCTGTCGCGCCTACCTGACGACGGGCGGCGCTACGAGCTGGCCGACGGGCGGTTGGAGATCTTCGATGCCTCAACCCTGGCCCATTCCCTGGCCACTTCCCGTCTGCTGTACAGTTTGACTTCCTCCCTCTCCTGAAGCGAGAGGGATTCCGACCAGACCCGGGGTCTGGTGGCGCTGTCCGCCTCGCGGCGGCAGCAGGTTCCTGCTTCACAGACATGGCAACCCAGAGGTCTCCGCAGGCTGGCACGGTTCACCGTAAACGGCTCGTCCATCCGCGCTTTTCGGTGTTCTCGGCCGCGTTCACATCCGCATGATCTGTATGCGCACACCTGGTGCACCGATAGCGCG
>NZ_BAAGZJ010000072.1:0-40679 GCF_054778635.1 Nocardiopsis nanhaiensis | reverse complement strand
CGCGCATCTCTCAGTCGACAGCCAAACCCGGGCGGGCCCCCGCTGTGCGATGCTGCCGAGCTTGCGAGGAAGCGCACAGTAGGGGAACTCCTTCTTCGGCCTTGTGCCAGCACCACTGGACACTCCCGCCCGTCGCCCGCCACCAACCCTCAACGGACGCCTACGGCGCAGCACCCCCGCCCGTCGCCCGCCACCACCCTCAACGGACACCTACGGCGCAGCACCTTCTCGACGGGCAGCATCCACCGAACACGCCGTAGGACGGCCCGGTACAGCTTGGGCGAGCCGACACAACTGGGGCGGGGCCGTCGGACGGCCCCGCCCCAGCCGAGCGCGGCGGTTCAGCTCTTGCGGCCTCCGGCGAGGACGGCAACCAGGTCCGCGGCGGTCGCGGAGGCGTCCAGCAGCCCGCCCACGTGCTCCTTGGTGCCCCGGCGGGGCTCCAGTGTGGGCACGCGCTGCAGCGAGTCGTATCCCGGCAGGTCGAATATCACCGAGTCCCAGGATGCGGCGGCCACCTCGTCGGCGTACTTGGCCAGACAGCGGCCCCGGAAGTAGGCGCGGGTGTCCTCCGGCGGCTCGGTGATGGCACGGGTGACCGCGGGCTCCTCCACGAGGCGCCGCATCCGGCCGCGTGCGGCCAGCCGGTTGTACAGGCCCTTGTCGGCGCGCACGTCTGAGTACTGCAGGTCCACCAGGTGCAGACGCGGGTGGGACCACTCCAGGGCGTCCCGGGTGCGGTAGCTCTCCAGGAGCTTGAGCTTGGCGACCCAGTCCAGCTCGGTGGCCAGGCTCATCGGATCGGAGGCCAGCCGTGAGAGCACCGACTCCCAGAGGTCTAGGACGTCGGCCGTGTCGGGGTCGACGTGGGTGCCGTACCGGTCCTCGACATACTTGCGGGCCTGATCCAGGTACTCACCCTGCAGCTCCAAGGCGGTCATCCTGCGACCGTCGCGCAGCCGGACCCGGTGCTCCAAGCTCGGGTCGTGCGAGATCTCCCTCAGGTCCGCCACCGGTGTCTCCAGGGACAGGTCGGAGCTGAGGAATCCGTCCTCGATCATCGACAGCACGAGCGCGGTGGTGCCCAGCTTGAGGTAGGTGGACACCTCGCTCATGTTGGCGTCACCGATGATGACGTGCAGGCGCCGGTACTGGTCGGGGTCGGCGTGGGGCTCGTCCCGTGTGTTGATGATGGGACGCTTCAAGGTGGTCTCCAACCCCACCTCTACCTCGAAGAAGTCGGACCGCTGCGAGATCTGGAAACCGCTGCCCTGGCCGTCCGAACCGATCCCGACCTTGCCCGAGCCGCACACGACCTGCCGGGACACGAAGAACGGGATCAGGTGCCGGACGATGTCGCCGAAAGGCGTCGACCGGTTCATCAGGTAGTTCTCGTGGCAGCCGTACGAGGCACCCTTGTTGTCGGTGTTGTTCTTGTACAGCTGGATCGGTTCGATGCCGGGGGTGGCACCGGCCCGGGCGGCCGCGTCGGCCATCACCCGCTCACCCGCCTTGTCCCACAGGACCGCGTCCATCGGGTTGGTGACTTCGGGGGCCGAGTACTCGGGGTGGGCGTGGTCCACGTAGAGGCGGGCCCCGTTGGTGAGGATGACGTTGGCCAGCCCCAAGTCCTCGTCGGTCAGCTGGGTGGGGTCGGCGACCTCCCGCGCCAGGTCGAACCCGCGCGCGTCCCGCAGCGGGTTCTCTTCCTCGAAATCCCAGCGGGCCCTCCTGGCCCGGGCCGCCGAGGCGGCCAGGTAGGCGTTGACCACCTGGGTGGAGGTGACCATCGCGTTGGCGCCGGGGTTGCCCGGCACGGAGATCCCGTATTCGGTCTCGATACCCATAATCCGCCGCACACTCATGGTGAGAGGTTATCCGCCACGGACCCGTCTTGAACGCTTCCGCGCCAATTGTGGCCTAAGCGCCGTCTTCCCGGGCGTTTCGAAAACCCCCAGAACGCGACATCATCGCAGGTCAGGCAGGCCTGGCTGGGGATTCGCAGGTGAACCGAAACCGTGCGCGGGCCGAAGTGCCGCACACGCCACCGGACCGTATTGCCGCCCCCGCTTTCGCCACGGCACCCGAACCGGCGAAGGGCCGACCGGACAAGTCCGGTCGGCCCCAGCCGAGCACATCGAGCGTGTGTTCTCAGAGCTTCGAGCGCGTGTTCCTACAGATACTGGCCGGTATTGGCGACGGTGTCGATGGACCGACCGGAGTCGGCACCCTTCTTGCCGGTCACCAGGGTCCGGATGTAGACGATGCGTTCGCCCTTCTTGCCCGAGATCCGGGCCCAGTCGTCCGGGTTGGTGGTGTTGGGCAGGTCCTCGTTCTCACTGAACTCGTCGACGCAGGCCTGCATCAGATGGGAGACCCGAAGACCCTTGGACTGCTGGTCGATGTAGTCCTTGATCGCCATCTTCTTGGCCCGGGAGACGATGTTCTCGATCATCGCGCCGGAGTTGAAGTCCTTGAAGTACAGGACCTCCTTGTCACCGTTGGCGTAGGTGACCTCCAAGAAGCGGTTCTCCTCACCCTCGGTGTACATCCGCTCCACGACCCGCTGGATCATGGCGTCCACCGTCGCCTTCGCGGACCCGCCGTGTTCGGCGAGGTCCTCGTCGTGCAGCGGCAGGTCCTCGGTGATGTACTTGGCGAAGATGTCGCGAGCGCCCTCGGCGTCGGGCCGCTCGACCTTGATCTTGACGTCCAGGCGGCCGGGCCGCAGGATCGCCGGGTCGATCATGTCCTCACGGTTGGAGGCGCCGATGACGATGACGTTCTCGAGCCCCTCGACACCGTCGATCTCACTGAGCATCTGCGGGACGATGGTGTTCTCCACGTCGGAGGAAACCCCCGAGCCGCGGACGCGGAAGACCGAGTCCATCTCGTCGAAGAACACGATGACCGGGGTGCCCTCGGAGGCCTTCTCCCTGGCACGCTGGAAGACCAGTCGGATGTGCCGCTCGGTCTCCCCCACGTACTTGTTGAGGAGCTCCGGACCCTTGATGTTGAGGAAGAAGCTCTTCCCGAGGTCCTTGCCGGTGAGGTCGGCCACGCGCTTGGCCAGCGAGTTGGCGACCGCCTTGGCGATGAGCGTCTTACCGCACCCCGGGGGACCGTAGAGCAGCACGCCTTTGGGCGGGGTGAGCTGGTGCTCCAGGAACAGGTCCTTGTAGAGGAAGGGCAGCTCGACCGCGTCGCGGATCATCTCGATCTGCCCGGACAACCCACCGATGTCGGTGTAGGCGATGTCGGGGACCTCTTCGAGGATGAGTTCCTCGACCTCGGACTTGGGGATCCTCTCGTAGACGTACCCGGACCGGGGCTCCAGCAGCAGGGAGTCCCCCGCCCGGATGGGCTCGTCCTGCAACGGCTCCGCCAACCGGACGATCTTCTCGTCGTCGTGGTGCGAGATCACCAGCGCCCGCTCACCGTCCTCAAGGAGTTCCTTGAGCATGACGACTTCACCGACGGTCTCGAACGACTCCGCCTCGACGACGTTGAACGCCTCATTGAGCATGACCTCCTGGCCCGGCCGCAGGTCGCCGGTGTCCACGGAAGGACTGACATTGACCCGCATCTTGCGGCCGTTGGTGAAGATCTCGACGGTCTCGTCGTCGCGGGACCCAAGGTAGACACCGAAGCCCGACGGCGGCTGCGCGAGCCGGTCGACCTCCTCCTTGAGTGCCACGATCTGCTCACGCGCCTCCTTCAGTGTGGAGACGAGCCTCTCGTTCTGCCCGTTCGCGGCAGCCAGGTTGGCCTGGGCTTCCCTCAACCGCTCCTCGAGCAGGCGTACATGTCGGGGCGAGTCGGCGAGCTTACGCCGAACCACGCTGAGTTCCTTTTCCATATAGGAGACCTGGGCCGTGAGTTCAGCGACTTCACGGTCCCGGTCGCTCTGACGCTCGTCTTCGCGCTCGGCCACGTCCGCCACCTCCCTATGAGAAGGACGACTACTCGGGAGCCTACCTACCCCTGCCCATTTCCTAACCTCCCAGCTGCGGGGAGTGTCTTAGACCTCATTTTTAGGCCTTGTATATGCGCAGGTCATGCTGGTAGCGGATGACCCGACGTAATGAGAAAGTAACCTCCGTGGTCGGGTCCGGGCAAGCACTGCCCAGGAGATTCGGCTCCGGTCCCGCTAAACACCCCAACTCCTGAGCGACCGCAGATAGACACCCGGGGTGATACCGGCGACCCCCCGGAAATCGTTGGTCAAGTGCGCCTGGTCGGCATATCCCAGCTCGGCAGCCAGGGCCGCCAGATCCACTTCGGGGCGCGTCGCCAGCACCCTGGCGACCTCCTGCAACCGCACCCTGCGGCTCACCCACTTGGGCCCGTGCCCCAGCGTCGCCCCGAACGCCCTCTGCAAGGTCCGCTCACTGACCCCGAACCGCGCCGCGAGGCCCTGCCCGGCACGCGACCGCACCCGGTCCGCCAACTCCGTCAGCGCGGCGTTGGCCAGCAGCAGGTCGGCACCGGCACGGCACCCGTCCAGGCGCGCCCCGATCATCCCGTCGGCCAGCCGTGCACGCGCCTCGGGGGTGTCCCCCGCCGCCACCCCCGCCATCAGGGAGTGCAACCGGGGGTCCAGCTCCGGGGTCAGCACCACCGTGGCGTCGGCCACGCGACTCGGGCGCAGGTCTCCGAGCAGGGCGAGCCCGGCCGGACGCAGCCGGACCGCGAAGACGCTTCCCGAACCGGTGATCCGCCGCCGCCACGCCTTCCGGTGCACGCCCGTGACCACAAGTGGCCCCGGCACGTCACCCTCCTCGACGGTGAGCGTGACCGCCGGCAGGTCGATGACGCGCTGGGCGAGGGCCTCCCAGGGCGCGAGGTTCCAGCGCACGCACCAATACCGGTCGACCGCGACCCGCACATCGGGGGCGGGGTCGAACCAGGTGGCCCGGTACCGCTCCAGGTTGCGCGGTTGGAGCATGCCCGAGCGCTCGTCGGGTCGGATCGGTCGTCCGGCACCCTGCCCCGGCACGTCACCTTCTGCCGAGCCGTCACCCTCCTCCTGCCCGTCGGCGCGAGTCCTCGTCATGCCGTTGAACGTGCCCGCTGTCGGCTTTGTCCAAGACACCCGGCGAACCCCGGCGAAGGATCGGTGACCAAACGAATCAACCTCGGCGGACGGGGAGCACATGGACACCATGGAACCGAACTGGCTCGCCGCGGCGCTGGCCGCGCTCGCGTACTACTTCCTCGGGGCGCTGTGGTTCACCCCTCTGTTCGGTCGGCTCTGGGACCGCTCGATCGGCTTCGAACGGCCCAAGGGGAACCGTTTCCCCGCCCTCTACTACGTCGCGCCGCTGATCAGTGCCTGCGTGGTCAGCCTCGTGGCGGCCCTGCTCACCACCGCGCTGGGCATCGACCACCTCACCGGTGCGCTACTCCTCGGCCTGGCCCTAGGCGCCGGATACGCGGCGGTCTCGGTGACCAACGCCGTCACACCCCATACCCCTAACCCACTCCTCCTGGGTGCGGTGACCGGCGGCTACCACCTCGTCGGTGCCGTCCTGGCCTGCACCGTCATCGTCGCCCTGACCTGACTGCGGTCGCCATGGGCACCACAAGCCCTCGGCTGCCGCAAAGCTGCTCCACCGACATGAAGGGCCCACCCGGAAGGTTCTCCGGACGGGCCCGCAACAGATCGGCGAACCGGGCTACTCGTCGTCCCCGGCGGCCTTCGGCTCAGCGGCCGGCGTCTCGACCGGTGCCTCGGAGGGTGTACCGGAAGTCTGCTCTGCCGATGCCGCGGTCGTCGCCTCGGTCGGCTTCTCCTCGGGGGCGCGCGCCGCGGGCTTGGCCGCCTTCGCGGCGGCGTCGGCGGCAGCCTTCGCCGCCTCGTAGTCCTTGCCGTAGGCGCCCTTGGCCGGGCGGCGGCGACGCTCGGGGGCCGTGACACCGTCCGCCAGACGTCGCGCCGTCACCAGGAAACCGGTGTGGCCGATCATCCGGTGGTCCGGGCGCACCGCCAGCCCCTCCACGTGCCAGGTGCGCAGCATGGTCTCCCACGAGCGAGGCTCGTAGAAGCGCTCGTCCTCGCGCATCTCCTCCACCACGCGGGACAGCTGGGTGGTGGTGGCGACGTAGATGCACACCAGGCCACCGGGAATCAGCGCCTTGGCGACCGCGTCCAGGCACTCCCACGGCGCGAGCATGTCCAGGAAGACCCGGTCCACCTCGGTCTCGTCGAGCTCCTCGACCAGGTCGCCCACGGTGAGCTTCCAGGCCGGGTGCGGCCCGCCGTAGAACCTCTCCACGTTCTTGCGCGCGATCTCCGCGAAGTCGGACCGGCGCTCGTAGGAGTGCACCATGCCCTGTTCACCGACCGCGCGCAGCAGCCAGTTGGACATGGCGCCGGAGCCGGCCCCGGCCTCAATCACCCGGGCACCCGGGAAGATGTCGGCCTCGACCATGATCTGGGCCGCGTCCTTCGGGTAGACGATGGTCGCCCCGCGCTTCATGGAGAGCGTGTAGTCGATGAGCAGGGGGCGCAGGGCCACGTAGGCCGTGCCGGTGTTGGAGCGCGCCACACTGCCTTCGGGCTCACCTATGAGGTCGTCGTGCGCGACCTTGCCCTTGTGCGAGTGGAAGGCTCCACCCTCACGCAGTGTGATGGTGTGCATGCGACCCTTGGGGTCGGTCAACTGCACGGTGTCGCCGTCGGTGAAAGGGCCGCGGCGGCCATGGATACCGGTCAACGTCGCTCTCGTCTTCCCGCGTCGCGTTTGGTCAGGGCAGTCGCCCAGCGTATCGGGCTTCCACCACCGCCACGAACCACCGCTTCCGAAGGCACCCGCCCGACAGCGTGCGAATCCCGGCTGCCTCGGGCAGTATCAGGCGTGTGGCAGCGCCACGCCCCCACCCAGTTGACGAGGACCACGGGAGACACGACCCATGTCACAGCCGACCACGGGCCTGGGAATCGACATCGGCGGCAGCGGCATCAAGGGCGCACCGGTCGATCTGGTCTCCGGGGAGTTCGTCAGGGACCGCCTCAAGATCCTCACCCCCGACCACTCCGACCCCGCGGCGGTGGCGGCGATCGTGGGCGAAATCGCCGCCCACTTCCCCGAGGCCGAGGGCGCTCCCTTCGGTGTCACCTTCCCCGGGGTGGTGCAGAACGGAGTGGTACGCACCTCCGCGAACTTGGACAAGAGCTGGGTCGGCACGGACGCGCGGTCCCTGTTCGCCGAGGCCGCCGGCCGCCCGGCCCGGGTCCTCAACGACGCCGACGCCGCCGCGCTGGCCGAGAACCGCTACGGGGCAGCCAAGGAAGTGGACGGCACGGTCCTACTCACCACTCTGGGAACAGGGATCGGCACCGCCCTGGTCGTGGACGGGCGCCTGGTGCCCAACACCGAGTTCGGCCACTTGGAGGTCGACGGCCACGACGCGGAGACACGCGCCTCCTCCGGGGCCAAGGAAAGGGACGGGCTCGACTACCACGACTGGGCCGAGCAGCGGCTCCAGCGCTACTACCGCACGGTCGAGGACCTGGTGTGGCCGGACCTGATCGTGGTCGGCGGCGGGGTGAGCCGCAAGTCCCACAAGTTCCTCCACCACCTCGACATCCGCACACCGATCGTGCCGGCCGCGCTGCAGAACACCGCGGGCATTGTGGGCGCTGCCCTGTCCGCCGCACAGGGGTAGGGTCCTCCACGACGGACAGGGGCGGAGCTAGGGCCCAGGTCATGCTCTCCGGATCACTCCGCCTTCGCGGTGCCGGGCTTCCGCCCGCCTCGATGCCGGCTGCATCAACACGGGCGGAAGCATTCCGGGGAACACTCCCTCGGGGCGCTTAACACGGGGACCGGGGCCAAGCGACCCTCCAAATGCGGAGGCCCAACCGTCCTCCGCGCGAAGGACGGCCTCTGTTCGGGTGCCGGACGGGCCTGGGGCCCGCACAGAGGGAGACTGGGTTCCGGGACCGGACCAGACACCGCCCTGACACCCGGGACCGTGCTTGCGGCACGACCCCGTCTTCACGCGGGTGGGCTCAGGCCACCCGCGCACGTTTCATTCAGCCACCCTCCGAGGAAGTGGACAGGGCGCCCACGATCCGCAGGGCAGCGTCGGAGGTCCGAGTGGCCGGGGAGAGCGGCACCCCTGACAGCCCACGGGGAACGCCGTCCTGACTCGGCCAGCGCATCCACCACCAGAGGTCACCACGGTGGGGGCGCAGCAGAGCCCGCTGCGGACGGGCGGCCGGCCCGGCGTCCACGACACCGAACACACCGTCCTCCCGAGCCTCGACCCCGTGTGCCCGCAGTTCCGCGGCCATCCCCCGCAGAGTGACAACGGCCAGGTCCACCTGGCACACCGGCTCAGGTGCGCTCTGTCCGCACCCGCTCTCCGGCTGGGCTCCCCAGCCCTCGTGCCCGTCCCCGGACAGGCCGGGGTTACCCGCCGGTGGCGACTCAACGGTCACGTGGCCTCCCTTTCCTCTCCGGGTCCGGCACGTGCCTCCGGACCAGCGACTCCTTCACTCTGCCGCATGCTGAGAGGGCTCACCTACCGCTATGCGGATCACGCATCACACCTTCTTTTTCACACATAGCCACTAACGGCGGCCGGAATCCCTAATCTAAGCTCATGCCCCAACCAGACGGCCTTCCCAAAGACCTGTGGACCCGACCGCGCATGGCCGCCGCCCTGGCCACCTGTGACATGCCGACGGTCATCGAAGGCGTGCGTACCGCACGCGGATGGTCCCAAGGCGAACTCGCCCGCGCGCTCACCTACTCCCAGAGCTGGGTCTCCCGGGTCGTCAACGGCCAACAGTCGCTCACCGTCAGCCAGGTACAGGACTTGGCCCGGCGGCTCGACATCCCACTGCACCTGCTCCGCTTCGGCGGCACGACAGCACAGGAGCGCCCCACCCGGAAGGGGGTGGACCCCACGAGACGACGCACCTTCGGAAAAACGGTCGCCGTGAGCACTCTGATGAGCACGGCCCCGCACGCCCCGGGGGAGCACGAGGCGTACCCCAGCGTCAACGAGACCACGGCGCCCTCGCTGCGCACCATCACCGGCGGCCAGCGGCGTATGGACGCCACCTCCCCCGCCCGCCACCTGCTGCCCGGCTCGGTGGCGCACGTGCACCTGTCCGAGCAGATGCTCGGGAACGCGCGCGGGACACCCTTCCACACCGAACTCAGTGCCGCCGCGAGCGAGGCCTCGGGCTTCGCCGCCTGGCTGAGCGCCGACCTCGGCGACATGGGATCGGCCCGCATGCACTACCGCACGGCCATCGTGCGCGCCCGCCAGGCCGGGATGCGCCTGCTCGACGTGTACATGCTCGGCTCCCTCGCCGCCTTCGAGATCGAGACCGCAGAGGACCCCGAACTCGGCCTGGGCCTCGTCCGAGAGGCCGAACACGTCCTCGGCCCCTCGGCCCACCCCACCGCACGCGCCTGGCTCGCCTGTATCGGCGCGCTGGCGCACGCGGGGACCGGCGACCGCGCCGCCGCGGCCCAAGCCATCCGCCGCGCCGAACACGAGGTGGCCAGCCCCGACAACGCCCAGCCGCCCTGGCCCTGGGTATTCGCTTTCGACCACGCCAAGGTCGCCGGATACCGCGCCCTGGTGGGGGTCCGACTCCGCAGCCCTGAGGACGCCCTCTCCGCCTTCGCTGAGGCCGTCGCCCCCGCCCCGCACAACGTCAAGCAGTCGGCACTGCTCAAGGTGGAACTCGCGTCGGTGCACGCCGAAGCGGGCGACAGCGACGAGGCCTTCAGGCTGGCCCAGGAAGCACTGGTCACCGGGGTGCGGTACGACTCCGAGCGCGTGGTGGGCCGGGTGCGCTCCTTCCGCAGGCGCTACCGGGGCCCGCGTTCGCACTTCGTCGACGACCTGGACCACCGGTTGTCGTCTCTGGTTACCGGCCTGCCTCTTCGTGGGTAGAAACCCGACGAAGCGAACATCCGGGAGGTTTCGTGATTCGTATCGGTATCACCGGACACCGCGGCTTGCCCCCAGACGTAAACGGCGCCGTTACCGAAATGGTCAAAGCCCACCTTGAGCCCTACGGATGCGAGATGGTGGGCCTGTCCTGCCTCGCCGACGGCGCGGACGCCGTCTTCGCCGAAGCCGTGGTCTCCACCGGCGCACCGCTGGAGGCGATCGTCCCCGCCAGCGGATACCGAGAGGCCCTGCCCGCCGAGCACCACCCGGTCTACGACCGGCTCCTGGAACAGGCGGTCCTCGTCCACGAGTTACCGCACAGCGAGTCCGACCCCAGCGCGCACATGGCCGCCGGGCGCCTCCTGGTCGAGAAGTGCGACCAGCTGCTGGCGGTCTGGGACGGCCTGCCCCCGCGCGGTCCCGGCGGCACTGCCGACGTGGTCGACTACGCCCGCTCCCTGCACCGCCCCGTCACGGTGCTGTGGCCCGAAGGGGCCCGGCGCTGAGCACTGAACGCTGACCAGGCGTGCTCCGATCTCCGGACCGTGCCCCGCTGTCCCCGACGTCCAGCCGCTCCCCGGCCTCCGGCCCTACTCCCCCGGTTGCCGACCCGCCATCACGGCATTGACATCCACGGCCCGCAACACCCCGAACAGGGCCCCGTCGGCCTCCACCACCAGGTACTCGGGCAGCGGGTAACGGGTGAGCTCCGTCAAGAGCTCCTCACCCCCCAGGTCCGCGGAAACCGTCGAGTGCGCGGTCAGCGCCCGTGACACGTCCGACACCGGAACCCAGGCCCGGCGCGCGTCGCTGATCGCCGCCGCCGCGGAGGGATGCACGACCGAGACCGGAGTGCCGTCACCGTCCGCGACCACGGCGGTGTCCGCGCCCGCCTCCGCCAGCCTGCGGTCCACCTGCGCCAGCGGCAGGTCCGAGGGCACCACGACGGTCGGCCTGGCGAGCGCACGCGCACGCAGGCCCGGCACCCGCGCCCGGATCCGGGCGTTGCGCAGAGCCTCGGTCGCGCCCATCCACATGAATCCGGCCAGCAGCAGCCCCCATACGACCGCCCACGGGCCCGGGGTGGTCCCCGCGCTCCAGGCGAACAGGAACGGCAGCGCCACGACCCCGAGGGCCAGCACCCGCCCGCCCCAGGCCGCGACCACACTGCCGGTGTGCGGGTTGCCACTCAGCTTCCATACGCCAGCGCGCAGCAGGCGCCCCCCGTCCAGGGGGAGCCCCGGCAGCAGGTTGAACACACCCACGAGGAGATTGGCGATCCACAGCTGGAAGAGCAGCTCACCCGTGACGGTGAAGGGGTCGGCGAAGTACGCCAGCGTGAACGCGCCCGCAGCCAGGACGAGGGAGAGCAGCGGACCGGAGAAGGCGATCCAGAACTCGCGCCCCGGTGTGGGCGCCTCGCGGTCGATCTCGGAGACCCCGCCCAGCACGTACAGCACGATGCGGCGCACCGGAAGCCCGTAACCGCGGGCCACCAGCGAGTGGGCCAGTTCGTGCACGAGCACGGAGGCGTAGAGGAGGATCGCGAAGACGAAGGCCAGCAGATAGGCGGAGGGGCCCAGGGCCAGTCTCGCCTGGACGATGCCGCCGTACACCAGGGTGATGATCACCGCGACGATCCACCAGGACGCGGTGACGTAGACCGGGACCCCGAAGGGCCGGCCCAGCAGTAACCCCGGCTTCTTCTTCGCGCGGTCGTCGGCCCGGGAACTGGGGTGGTCGCTGCCTCTGGTCACGGAACCCAGACTATGGCCCCAGCTCGGATGGTCCTCTCGTGGGTCTAGGGCATGTCCGCTGCACAAGTCATAGAGTCGGTCCATGACCACCGCGCCGCTGCCGACCGCCCTCTCACCCTCCCGGGCCTCCGACTTCCTCCAGTGCCCGCTGCTCTTCCGGTTCCGCACCATCGACCGGCTCCCGGAGGCCCCCAGTGCCGCGGCCCTGCGCGGCACCCTGGTCCACGCCTGCTTGGAGCGCCTGTACGAGCTGCCCGCCCAGACCCGCACCCCGCGCACCGCGCTGAGCCTGGTCGACCCCCAGTGGGAGAAACTCCGCGAGCGCAAGCCAGAGCTGGCCGAACAGCTCTTCGACGGTGAGGAAGCCGTCCAGGAATGGCTGGAGTCGTCACGGAAGCTGGTCAAGCGCTACTTCGACTTGGAGAACCCCGAACACCTGGAGCCGCGGGAGCGCGAGATGCGCCTGGACGTCTCCCTGCCCACCGGCCTGCGGCTGCGCGGTTACGTCGACCGGCTCGACGTGGCGCCCTCGGGCCAGATCCGGGTGGTCGACTACAAGACCGGCAAGTCACCGCACCCCAGGTTCGAGGACAAGGCCAAGTTCCAGATCTTCTTCTACGCGGTGATGATCTGGCGCGACCTCGGTGTGGTGCCCGCCCGCCTCCAGCTCATCTACCTGGGCGATGGTTCGGTGCGCTGGTACGACCCCACCGAGGAGGAGCTGGCCGCCGCCGAGGCCGAGATCGCCGACATCTGGGCGCGGATCGAGGCGGCCGGGCGCGCGGGCGTGTGGGAGCCCAAGCGGAGCAAGCTGTGCGGCTGGTGCGAGCACCAGGCCATCTGCCCGGAGTTCGGCGGAACCCCGCCCCCGCTGCCCACCGCGTGAACGGAAAGCCACAGCCCCGGGCCGGAGCGGCCCAAGGGGTTCCCGGGTGCGGGACAATCGGCCCCGTGCCTGTCTCAGTACTACTGGTCGACGACCAGCCCCTCGTCCGTGCGGGTTTCCGGCTGATCCTGGAGTCCGCCCCCAGCATGTCCGTGGTGGGTGAGGTCTCCGATGGCCGCGAGGCCGTGCGCGAGGCGCGCAGGCTCCTTCCCGACGTCGTGCTCATGGACGTGCGTATGCCGGGCATGGACGGGATACGTGCCACACAGGAGATCGTGGAGTGGGCCCGTCCGCTCGGCCACGAGGTGCGCGTCCTCGCCCTGACCACCTTCGACCTGGACGAGTACGTCGAGGGGGTACTGCGCTCGGGTGCCTCGGGCTTCCTCCTCAAGGACGTGCCGCCGACCGAACTCGTCTCGGCGGTCGAACTGGTCGCCGGGGGCTCCGCCGTCGTCTCCCCCGCCGTCCTGAGCCGGCTTCTCTACCGCTTCGCCGCGCTACCGGCGGCCCCCGAGTCCTGTGCCGAACCGCACGAGGACGTCCTGACCGTCCGCGAACGCGAAGTCCTGCGGCTCCTCGCCAAGGGATGGTCGAACACGGAGATCGCCGGCCACCTGGTGCTGGGCGCGACGACCATCAAATCCCATGTCGGTAGCATCCTCACCAAGCTCGGCCTACGCGATCGCGTACAGGCCGTCGTGCATGCCTACGAGACCGGGTTGGTCCACCCTGGACAGGACACGCAGCCGCCTGCGTCCCGCCCGTGACCGTGCCGCGGACCGCCCTCGACGAGGGCCGCCAAGGCACCTGGTGACCGGCGCGTCGACGTCCGCGGGGCACACTGCGTCTTGGCAGGATAAGCCAGTGACCGAACTCACGGGAGCCGCCGCACGCGCGGGGCGAACCGGGTGCGTGCGCGCGGCGTCCCCCTTCGGGTTGCCGACGCAGTGCGCCGAACAGCAGGGGTGCGGGCGACGGGGAGGGAACGGAGTACATCGATGCCGAGCAATCGTGAGCGGTCGGGTCCGCCGAGCGAGGAGCTCATGCTCAGCCGGATGCGCGACTGGCGGGCCGAGCACGAAGAGGAGCTGACCCCGGAGAACCTCGGCGACGAGGAGGAGGACGTCAACCTTCCCGACGCCCGGGCGATCAACCTGGCCCTGCGCGTCGGCGAGCTCATGCTGGCCAGCGGTGAGAGCACCGAGGCGGTCAGCGAAGCCATGCTCAGCCTCTCGGTCGCCTTCGACCTGCCCCGCTCGGAGGTGTCGGTCACCTTCACCACCATCTCCCTGTCCACCCACCCAGGCGGCGACCACCCCCCGATCACCGGCGAGCGTGTGGTGCGCCGCCGCACCCTGGACTACTTCCGTGTCAATGAACTGCACGGCCTGGTGCAGCAGGTGGCTCTGGGTCTGCTGGAGCTGGAAGACGCCAGTGCCCGGCTGGAGCAGATCCGCCGGGCTCGCATGCCCTACCCGAACTGGATGATCGCGGTGGGCTTCGGCCTGATCGCCTCCAGCGCCAGTGTGATGATGGGCGGCGGCCCGATCGTGGCTACCGTGGCCTTCCTGGCCACCGTGCTGGGCGACCGCACTTCGGTGTTCCTGGCCAAGCGCGGGGTCGCGGAGTTCTACCAGATGGTGGCGGCAGCCGTCGTGGCGGCCACTATCGGAGTGGGGCTGCTGTGGGTGAGCACGACGCTTGACCTGGGCCTGCAGGCGGGCGCGATCATCACCGGCAACATCATGGCACTGCTGCCCGGGCGCCCGTTGGTCTCCAGCCTCCAGGACGGGATCAGCGGTAGTTACGTCTCCGCGGCCGCCCGGCTGCTGGAGACCTTCTTCACGCTGGGCGCGATCGTGACGGGTGTGGTCACCGTGGCCTACACGGCTGTGCGCCTGGGTATCGACCTGGATCTGGAGAACCTGCCCTCTGCGGGAACCTCCTTGCAGATACCGGTGCTGATCGGCGCGGCCGGGATCGCGATGGCCTTCGCGATCTCCCTGGCTGTGCCGCCCCGGATGCTGCCCACCATCGGCGCCCTGGGCGTGATGATCTGGGTGACCTACGCGGGTCTGCGTACGCTGCTGGACATCCCGCCGGTGGTGGGCACCGTGGCGGGCGCCGTGGCCGTGGGTGTGGTCGGGCACTGGCTGGCGCGGCGGACACAGCGCCCCGTCCTGCCGTACCTGATCCCCTCGATCGCCCCGCTCCTGCCCGGCAGCATCCTGTACCGGGGGCTGATCGAGCTCACCCAGGGGACCACGGCGGTGGGCCTACTCAGCATCGCCGAGGCGGTCGTGGTGGCGCTGGCGCTAGGTGCTGGGGTCAACCTCGGCGGTGAACTGGTCCGGGCCTTCCAGCGCGGCGGCCTGGCCGGGGCGGGCATGCGCAGCCGTCCGGCCGCTCGCCGTACGCGCGGCGGTTACTGACCCACCGGGTCCGGCCGTGGCCGGACCCGGACAGGGAAAAGCCGAATCGGACCGAACCAGGACCGGGTGACGTGAGTCTCATTCATTGAGAGCGGACAAGAACACAGCAGGGATGTTGTCGCCCAAACCGGCAGCAGCATGTGATGTCAACCACTACTGTGGGCGTCAGCTCAACGAGGAGCACCGCTAAGAAAGGCTCTGTCATGTGCAGCCATTCACCCTCCTGCCCGTCCTTCGAAGACACCGACCGCGAAGCCGCGCGTGTCCTCTCCAGCCACCCCGAACAGGGTTGGAGCCTGCTCTGCAACGGAGTCGTCCTTTTCGACGACACCGGCGAGCTTCTCCCCGACGGGGCGGTTGTCGCCCCGCACCGGCCCCGCGTCGCGGCCTGACTCGCCGACGCCTTCCCTGGCCTGCTCAGGGCCTTCTCCGGTCAACCGCCTAACAACCGCTCCCGCCCGGGCACCCCGATTCCCGGGCGGTGCGTGCGCGAGACCTCTCATCGGCCGTCGGGCCAGCCCTCGGGCAGCACGTCCTCACCCATCGCCGCGCTGAGCCTGCGCCGGAAGTCCGCGTGCACGTCCGCACCCCAGACCAGCTCGCTCGGGGTGCGCAGGGCCTGTTCCATGGCGGCCCGCAGCGCGGCCGGACGGGCCTCGCCCTCCACCACCGGCACCGCCAGCAGGGCGTGCATCTGGGTGACGACCGCGAACAGCTCCCCGGCCAGCGCGGGCGCGCTCGCGGTGGCCACGGCCTCCTCCAGGTAGACGTCCCACCAGGGCTCCGGTGCCGCTTCGCCGTCCTCGGCAGGGGGCTGGGCGAAGGAGCGGCGCAGCCGTGCGCGTACGGCGTCGGCGGTGTCCGGATCACGGCTGTCCAGGCCCGTGCGCCAGGCCCTTTCGGCCGAGTCGGGTTCGCCCCGCAGCGCCAGCAGGCCCGCGAGCAGCTCCACCGCCGCGCCCGAGGTTCGCGGCGCCGGGGTGGCGACCGTACCCTCGTCGGACGGCCGGGGGTCGACGACCGCCCCCACGTCTGCGATCGCGCGCTCCAGGTGGGCCGCGGCCCGCAAGAGCCTGAGCCCGGGGTCGTCGCCCGCGGTCAGTCCGCGCTCCACGGCGGCTGCCGCGGCGCCCGGGCGTGCCCGTTCGAGGAGGCGTCCGGCCAGGTCGCGCGCGGCGTCGACGACGGTGGTGGCGTGCAGTCGGCTGATCGCGGCATCGTCGGGGGGTAGTTCCAGCGCCGCCTCCCAGTGTTCCTCCGCCTCGGTCTCCTCGCCTCGCGCTTCGGCTTCGCGGGCCAGGCCGTACCGCGCCACCGCGGTGTAGGCGGGTCCTCCCAGGTCCAGCAGGCGGTGCCAGACGCGCGCGGCCTCACCGTGGGAGCCCTCCTGCTCGAGGGAGAGCGCCAGGTGGTAGGCGGCACGCGGGGCGTACCGGGCGTCCCCGGTGGCCAGGGCCCGCCGGGCCGCTTCCCTGGCAGCCGCGAGGTCTCCGCGCTGGTCCTGGACCACGGCCAGCCCGAGCAGCGCCCTGGCCTGGACCTTGGGCCGGGGGTTGGCGGACACGGCCTGCTGGTAGAGCTTGGCGGCCCGTTTGAGGTGCCCGTTCTCGGCGAGGTCCTGGGCCTGGTCGCACAGGTCGGCCGCGCCCTCGGCGGCCGCGGGTGCGGAGGTGTCCTCGACGTCGTCGGGGTCGGTGGGTTCGGGCGGGGGGTCGGCGGGGCCAGAGCGCGCGGGAGATCCGGACGTCGTGGTCATTCGCTCCGCTTTCCATGGGGGTGTCGGCCCGCGCGGTGGGGAACGCGGACCGTCGGCGTCGCCGTAACTCTAACGCGCTCTCCCCCGGCGGGTGGGGGCTCGTGGTGCGGGTGTCGGTTCCCGGGTTCGTGCCCTTTTCGGATCACTTCCGAACCACGCCCGGTGTGGACCGTGTGGGCTTTCGGGGCGTCCACTATCCGCACCTTTACGACGTAGATCATTCATAGGAGCGAAGACGGGGCGCCTTCCCGTAGGTCGGCGCCCCGTTGCTCTCGGCGGTTCGGTCCGGCGCGTCAGAGCTCGAAGGCCTCCGGCGGCGGGCAGGAGCAGACCAGGTTGCGGTCACCGTAGGCCTGGTCGATCCGGCCGACCGGCGGCCAGTACTTGTCCTGGCGCAGCGACGACAGCGGGTAGGCCGCCTCCGAACGCGTGTAACCGTGGTCCCACGTGTCCGCGGTCAGCGCCTCGGCGGTGTGCGGGGCGCCCCGCAGCGGGTTGTCGTCCGCGGTCCACTCCCCCTCGGTCACCCGGTCGATCTCGCCGCGGATGGCGATCATCGCCTGGATGAACCGCTCCAGCTCGGCGAGGTTCTCGCTCTCGGTCGGCTCGACCATCAGCGTGCCGTTGACCGGGAAGGACATGGTCGGCGCGTGGAAACCGTAGTCCATCAGGCGCTTGGCGACGTCCTCGTTGCTGATGCCGCTGGCCTTCTGGAGCGGGCGGATGTCGATGATGCACTCGTGCGCGACCAGGCCGTTGGAGCCGGTGTAGAGCACCGGGTAGTAGGCCTCCAGGCGCTTGGCGATGTAGTTGGCCGACAGCACCGCGGTCTCGGTGGCCGCGCGCAGCCCGTCACCGCCCATCATGCGCATGTACGCCCAGGAGATCGGCAGGATGCCGGCGGAACCGAACGGCGCGGCCGAGACCGGGCCGACCCCGGTGTGCGGGCCCGCCTCGGGCTGGCCCGGGTGGTTGGGCAGGAAGCCCGCCAGGTGCGAGCGGACCGCGACCGGGCCGACACCCGGGCCACCGCCGCCGTGCGGGATGCAGAAGGTCTTGTGCAGGTTCAGGTGGCTGACGTCGGCGCCGAACTCGCCCGGCTTGGCCCAGCCCAGCAGCGCGTTCAGGTTGGCGCCGTCGACGTAGACCTGGCCGCCGCCCTCGTGGACCAGGCGGCACACCTCGGTGATGGTGTCCTCGTACACGCCTGCGGTGGAGGGGTAGGTGACCATGATGGCCGCCAGGTCCTCACTGTGCTTGGCGGTCTTGTCGCGCAGGTCGCCGAGGTCCACGTTGCCGTCGTCGTCACAGGCGACCACGGCCACGCGCATTCCGGCCATGACCGCACTGGCGGCGTTGGTGCCGTGCGCGGAGCTGGGGATGAGGCAGACGTCGCGGTGGGCCTCCCCGCGCGAGCGGTGGTAGCCGCGGATCGCGAGAAGCCCGGCGAGCTCGCCCTGCGACCCGGCGTTGGGCTGCAGGGACACCGCGTCGTACCCGGTGACCTCGGCCAGCCAGGCCTCCAGGTCACGGACGAGCGAGACGCTGCCCGCGGCCTGGTCGAGCGGAGCGAACGGGTGCAGACCCGCGAACTCCGGCCAGGTGACGGCCTCCATCTCGGCCGTGGCGTTGAGCTTCATGGTGCACGAGCCCAAGGGGATCATCGTGCGGTCCAGCGCCAGGTCGCGGTCGGCCAGGCGGCGCATGTAGCGCAGGAGGGAGGTCTCGCTGCGGTGGGTGTTGAACACCTCGTGGGTGAGGTAGTCGGTACCGCGGGCGAGGGCGGCGGGCAGGCGGTCGGCGGACTCGTCGACGGCGAGCGGACCGCGCTCCGCGCCGCGGTCGGCCTCGCCGAAGGCGGCCAGGACCTTGTCGAGAACGGCGACCGTGGTGGTCTCGTCGACACTGAGGCCGACCGTGCGCTGGTCGACGGCGAGCAGGTTGACGCCGGACTCCAGGGCCTTCTCCACGACGCGGTCGGCGCTGGGAACACGCACGCGCAGAGTGTCGAAGTAGGCGGAGTGGACGATCTCGAACCCGCGCTGGGTGAGCGCGTCGGCCAGGGCGGCCGTGCGCCCGTGGACCTGCCGCGCGATCGCGCGCAGGCCGTCGGGGCCGTGGTAGACGCCGTACATCCCGGCCATGACGGCCAGCAGCACCTGGGCGGTGCAGATGTTGCTGGTGGCTTTCTCCCTGCGGATGTGCTGCTCACGGGTCTGCAGGGCCAGGCGGTAGGCGGGCTTTCCCACGTTGTCGACCGAGACGCCGACCAGACGGCCGGGCAGCTGGCGGCGCAGCTTCTCGCCGACGGACATGTAACCGGCGTGCGGGCCGCCGAAACCGAGCGGGACACCGAAGCGCTGGGTGGAGCCCACCGCGATGTCGGCGCCCAGGTCACCGGGGCTGCGCAGCAGCGTGAGGGCGAGGATGTCGGCGGCGACCACCGCGAGCGCGCCGCGCTCCTGCGCCTGGGCGATGACGGCGCTGGGGTCGCGCACCGCACCGCTGGAGGCCGGGTACTGCACCAGGACACCGAAGGTCTCGCCCTCGGGCAGCCCCTGCTTCAGGTCGGCGACGACGACCTCGATGCCAAGGGGCTCGGCACGGGTGCGCAGGACCTGGAGGGTCTGCGGGAAGATGTCGGAGTCGACCACGAAGACGTTGCTCTTGACCTTGGAGGCCCGCCGGGCCAGGGTCATCGCCTCGGCGGCCGCGGTGGACTCGTCCAGCAGGGAGGCGCCGGTGATGGGCAGACCGGTCAGGTCGGAGACCATGGTCTGGAAGTTGAGGAGGGCCTCGAGCCGGCCCTGGGAGATCTCCGGCTGGTAGGGCGTGTAGGCCGTGTACCAGGCCGGGTTCTCCATGATGTTGCGCATGATGACCGGCGGGGTGAGCGTGTCGTAGTAGCCCAGGCCGATCAGCGAGGTGTTGACCTCGTTGCGCTCGGCCCGGTCGCGGAGCTCGGCCAGGGCCTCGGCCTCGCCGATCGCCTCCGGCAGGTTGAGGGGGGCGCTCTGGCCGGGTCCGGAGAGGATGGACTCGGGCACGGCGGCGGTCATGAGCTCGGTGCTGGATTCGTAGCCGACCGTCTTCAGCATCTCCGCGGTCTCTGCCGGAGTGGGGCCGATATGGCGGTCGGCGAACACCCGGGCAGGGGTGCCCGGGGCGGGGTCGTTCGACGGGTCAGTCACGGAGACCTCCTGGTGACAGGGCCGATCGTGTCGGCGGTGTTCCTCACGGTCTCCCCCTCTGTCACCGGGCGCACCCAGGCTCCAGAGTGGCCTCCTCCGCGCGGTCCATGGTGCCTGAGAGGTTACTGGGGAGTATTGCCCCGTCGGCGCCCCGTCAACCGAGGTCTCTCCCGCGCGGTATCAACAGCCTGCTGACGCTCTGTACATGTAGGCAAGCAGGGATAATGTCGGTATTCATCCCAGTTGTGACTACGACCGTACTCGATCACCACCGGAGCCACCGAGCCAGGGCACACCTTTTTCGGCGGATCCCACGACCTTCCGGCTGGTCCAACGGTGGCGGCCCCGTCCTACGTGAGCGCTCACAGCGGGACAGCACCGACGTGCGCGGCACCGGCGGCGGGCGCGATCACCGATCGCACGGCCCCCACCCACGGTGACTCAGCCGGTGCGCCGCTCCCGGCGCCTCCGGGCCAGCTCGTCCACGGGCTGGGGAGCCGGGGCCGGCAGATCCGTGCGCTCCTCCGCGGGGACCACACCCAGAGCTTCCTCCAGCTCGCGGGAGACGTTGGCCAGAGCCAGGCCGAACATGCCCTGGCCGCGCTGCATCAGGTCGACGACCTCGTCCGGCGAGGTGCACTCGTAGACGCTGACGCCGTCGCTCATGAGGGTGATGCGGGACAGCTCAGCGGCGGGGCGGCCACGCAGGTGGTCGACCGCGGTGCGGATCTGCTGCAGGGAGATCCCGGTATCCAGGAACCGTTTGGCCACCTTGAGCATCAGGATGTCAGGAAGGCTGTACAGGGCGGCGTTGTGGGCACCCGTGCGCACGCTCGGCTCCACCAGGCCGGTCCTGGCCCAGTAGTCGAGCTGTCGATAGGTGATCCCCGCGGCCGTACACGCCGCTGGGCCCCGGTACCCGACGTCCATAGGCAGCGCCACCACGTCCTCTTCGCACAGTAGGCCCTGCTGCCCTGCTAGCCGCAGCGCGGACCGCCTGTCATGGGGATCCTGCTTGCTGCTCGCTACTGCCACGCCGACCTCCGGCTCCTCGTCCCGCGGCGGCATCGACAGGGGAGAGTCCACTCAGGGAAAAGGCGCGCCGCGAGTTTCACAGCACTGACCGTAGGACGGCCGCAAGGCAGCGTCAATGAAGCCACTCGGCGCGTCGCCAACTACGCGCTGCGGCCCCGGGACGGTCACCGTCCCGGCGGGACCGGCTGCGGATCCGACGACTTTTCGGCTGCACCCACCACGACCATTCCCTCGTCCCAATCTATCACCGGTCTGTCTCACAAAACCGCAGGTCAATGCGGAACTTTTCGCGCGGCGGGAACGTCCCGCCCCGGTACACGACTCGGGACCCGCGATGTGCGGCGGGCCCCGTCAGGTGTCTGTCACGTGCTCCGTCGGCCGAAGTCCTCGGGCGAGATGTTGTCCAGGAACTCCCGGAACGCCTCGACCTGGTCTTCCTGCTCGTCCGGGATGGGCATCCCGGCCTCCTCGATCACGTCCTCGTGCGCGTAGATCGGCGTACCGGTACGTAATGCCAGCGCGATCGAGTCGGAGGGGCGCGCGCTGACCTCCACGCCGTTACTGAAGACCAGCTCGGCGTAGAAGATGCCGTCGCTCAAGCCGGTGATGTTTACCTTCTCGAGCCCGGTGTCCAAGGCGTCCAGGACGTCTCGGAACAGGTCGTGGGTGAGCGGCCGTGCGGGCGCGACCCCCTGTTGGGCGAGCGCGATCGCGGTGGCCTCCACACCGCCGATCCAGATCGGCAGGTAGCGGTCTCCCTCGGATTCCTTGAGCAGGACAATCGGTTGGTTCGAGGGCATCTCAACCCGGACGCCGACGACCTCCATGTGCTTCACAGCGGCTCCGTCCCACGAGTCGTCATGCCGGATGGGCGCGCTCGTTCCCTGCTCCCCCGCGAAAACAGGATCCCGAGGGCAAAGGCACCCTTCGTTACAAAGCTCTCCGGAGGCGGGGGGCCGCAAACCTCTTGGGCCCTCCCACCCCCGTCAACCGTGGTCAGCGCACCGTCACCGGCGCGGTTTAGTCAGCAGAACCATGCGGAACTTGCCGATCTGGACCTCGTCCCCTCCACCCAGCTCGGCCTCGTCCACCGGCTCGCGGTTGACATAGGTGCCGTTGAGGCTACCGACGTCGCGGACGCCGAACCCGTTGCCCCTGCGGAAGAACTCCACGTGGCGTCGGGAAACGGTGACGTCGTCAAGGAAGATGTCGCTGTTGGGATGGCGGCCCGCGGTGGTGACGTCGCTGTCCAGAAGGAAGCGGCTCCCGGCGTTGGGGCCCCGCCGTACCACCAGCAGAGCGGTTCCGGGCGGTAGTGCGTCGGCGCTGGCGGGATCGTCACCGCCGAGCTCGTCCCCCGATTCCTCCTCTTCCAAGGCCTGTATTCCGGAGATGGAGATGGTCGAAGTGACATCCCCACCTGAGTCCCCCGCCGCGGCAGGCTGAGGACTCTGCTGTTCGGCCCTGCGGACGGGAGTTCCACAGTGGGAGCAGAAACGGGCATCATCCGCAACGGCGTGACCGCACTGCGTGCAGTAAACGCTCGACATAGGTCGGCTCGGCCTCCTACCGCACGGGGCGGTGCTTGATTCGGCTGATCGGTGGCGCGTTCCGGGCGTCGAGCGGGCACCGTGCCCGCACTCCGTCCGGAACACCGTGAGACGGCCCGCTGACGCGGCAACGATACGGCTCACAGGTTCGGTCGCTAGGTCTCATCCCCCATGTTGTACTCCTTGTCACCCCCCACTGGGTGTCCGCCGTTGCCGGGATCCCCGAGTCGGGTGGTGACGCGGCGCTTCAGGGAACACTCGACTTTAAACCATATCCCTGTCCAGACAGGGTTTTGCTCCCCCTAGGCCCGCCGTGGCCCCCTTGACAGGGTCCGCGGTGCGAACCTGGCCGAACCGGCCCCCGGGGCGCCGCTTCGACCGGTGTGGGCCCGCAGGGAACCCAACACCTATTATGGGGCTGATGCCCGGACCGGGCGTTTGGTTCTCCCGATGGCGGACTGGATTTTACCGAACGCCCCCCGACCTGCCTTGACCTGCCCTTATGCCCGTACTTCCGGGGGTTGTCGTCGACCGGGGAGGATTCCGGGGCACCCGTCCGCAGGAGAATCGTGCGGGTGCGGACGGCGCCCCGTCCGCACCCGCACGGTGTCCGGCTAACCCTCGGCCCGTTCCACCACGGCCGCCCATTCGTCGAGCAACCGCTGAGCAGTGTCCGAGTCAGGACCTTCGGCCCAAAGATGGGTCACGGCTTCGGCCGTGTCCGGCAGAACCAGCGCCCAGCTGCCGTCGGCCTCGATCGCGCGGACGCCGTCCGTGGTGTCGAGTTCCCGGTCTCCCGCGGCCTCCACGACCGCGCGCATGACGCTCCCCTTGACCGCCCACGGGGTGGGCACCGAACGGCGCAGGAGATGCGCCTGAGGGATCGCACGGTCGATCTGGCCGAGCGAGCGCCGGGTCCGCGCCACCAGACCCAGCAGCCGCACGAAGGCCGCGATGCCGTCGCTCGTGGGGCTGAACTCGGGGACGACGAAGCCGCCCCGGCCGTCTCCGGCGAAGACGATGGTGTCGCCCTCGGAGCGCACGGCCTTGGTCAGCTCGTCGGTGGCGGTCGCCGTCCAGTGGACCTCGGCCCCGTGGGACCGGGCCACCTGCTCGGCCACCCGGGTCGTGGTCACCGGAAGCGCCGCACTGCCGCCGCCGCGTTCGTCCGCGACCAGGTCCAAGACGACCAGCAGTGCGCGGTCGCCGTCCACCAGCTCGCCGTTCTCGTCCACGATGGCCAGACGCTCGGCCACCGGGTCGAACCGCACGCCGAAGTCGGCCCCGGAGTTGGCGACCAGTTCGCCCAGACGCTCCAGGTCGCGCATCTTCTTGGCGACCGTGTCCGTGGGTGAGGCCTCGTCCAGCCGGTTGTTGACCGTGAGCACGTCCACGCCGATCCGGCCCAGCAACGAGGGCAGGATCAGCGAGCCCGTACCGCCCGCGCAGTCGACCACGACCTTCAGCTCCGCCTCGGCCACCCCTGAGGTGTCCACGGCGCGCAGGAGCTCGTGTGAGTAGTTCTCCACGTTGCGCGAGGGGATGGACAGTTCACCGATCTCACCGGGGAAGGCGCGCCGGTACTCGGCCCGGGAGAAGACCCGGTCGAGCTTGCGCTGAGCGCCCGGAGAGAGGTCGGCACCCTCACCGTCCAGGAAGAGGATGTCCACGGACTCTGGGTCGCCCGGGCTGGTGCGCACGGCGATGCCGCCGCTGATCCCGCTCTGGGACGTGTGGAAGCGCGCCACCGGCAACGGAACCACCTCGAGGTCGCGCACCTCGATGGCGGCCGCCGTGAGCGCGCTGATGACCGCCCGTTTGAGCGTGCGCGCCGCCCTGGACACGTCACGGGACGTCGTGACGATCGCGCCCTTCTTGAGGGTGGTCGCGTAGGCGTTGGCCAGCCGGACCGCGAGCTCCGGGGTGATCTCGACGTTGATCAGCCCGGACACGCCGCGGGGGCCGAACAGCGAGCGCTGCCCGCGTGACTCCCAGACGACGTTGGTGCTGACCACCGTTCCGGCCTCGATGGTCTTGAAGGGGTAGACCTTGACGTCGTTGTGCACGTAGGCCTCGGACTCGATGACGCAGTCCTCGCCCACGACCGCGCCCTCCTCGATCCGGACGGCGGCCATGATGTCGGTGTTCTTGCCGACCACGCAGCCGCGCAGGTTCGCGCCGCGGCCGATGAACACGTTGTCGTGCAAGACCGTGCGGTGGCAGAAGGCCTCCGCGCGCACGACGGCGTTGCTGCCCAGCACCGTGTACTCGCGCAGCTCCGCGCCGGCCTCCACCTTGGCGTAGTCACCGATGTAGAGGGGGCCCTTCAGGACCGCGGTGGTGTCGACCTCCGCGCCCTCGCCGATCCAGACCCCCGGCGATACCTCGAAACCGTCGATCTCGACGTCGACCTTGCCCGAGAGGACGTCGGCCTGGGCGCTCAGGTAGCTCTCGTGCGTGCCGACGTCCTCCCAGTAACCGTCGGCGACGTACCCGTAGAGGGGCTCGCCCTCCTCCAGCAGCTCGGGGAAGACGTCACCGGACCAGTCGACGACCTCGCCGGCGGCGACGCGTTCGAGGACCTCGGGCTCCATGATGTAGATGCCCGTGTTGACGGTGTCGGAGAAGACCTGGCCCCAGGTGGGTTTCTCCAGGAAGCGCTGGATCCGCCCCTCGTCGTCCACGATGATGATGCCGAACTCCAGCGGGTTGGGGACCCGCTTGAGGGCGATGGTGACCTTGGCGCCGCGCTCCTTGTGGAAGCGGACCATGTCGGTGAGGTCGATGTCGGTGAGCGCGTCGCCGGAGATGACGATGAAAGGCTCTCCGCGCAGGTGTTCCTCGGCGTTTTTGACGCTGCCAGCGGTGCCGAGCGGGACCTCCTCGGCGACGTAGTGGAGCTTCATGCCGAGCTCCTCACCGTCACCGAAGTAGTTGCGGATGAGAGTGGCCAGGAACTGCACGGTGACCACGGTCTCGGTGAAACCGTGCTTGCGCAGGAGCTGCAGCACGTGCTCCATGATGGGCTTGTTGACCACCGGGAGGAGCGGTTTGGGCTGGTTGGCGGTCATGGGCCGCAGTCGCGTGCCCTCACCGCCCGCCATCACGACGGCCTTCATGGGGCCTGCCGCTGCGGCTTCGGTCGTATGTTCGCTCGTCATCGTCGCGACCTCCGAACGGCTGTGCCGTCAGGTGGCGGGGCGGAGGGAAGGTGTTCGGAGCGCGCGCCGTCGCGCGCGGTGGGACATGTTCTCATTGCGGAGATGACACTCCCTTTCGATCCGACAGGACTCTTGGTGAGCCGGCCCGCCGGTTCGCTCAGTGGATCAGGGCCCGGTCCTGCCCTGATCCGTTAGGCCCGGTCCCTCCGGGCCTTCGGGTGCCGCACCGGGATTGCCGTCAGCGGTCGCCGGTGCGACCGGATCGGGTCGATCCGCGCTGTGGCCGCGCGTGGGGTCGCTGCCGGGAACACCGGTCCGGGTGCCCGCGCGATCAGCGCCTTCGTCGCGGCGGGTCTGGTCGATCAGGCGCAGGCCCTGTACGGCGTAGAGCAGTCCGGCCCACCAGTACAGAGCCGTTCCCCACAGGGCGAAGGCCCAACCTATAATCCGGGCCACATCTCCGATGATCGAGGCGTATCCGCCGATGAACAGCAGCGGGAACGAGTAGAGCAGGCAGAGTGTGGCGGCCTTGCCGGCGAAGTTGGCCGGCAGCGGACCGTAGCCGAAGTGGCGCAGCAGCGGCAGGGCACCGATGATGAGGACGTCGCGCAGCACCAGGATGGCCATCAGCCACCACGGGACGATGCCGCGCACGACCAGCCCGAGCAGGGCCGCGAAGATGTAGAGGCGGTCGGCGAGCGGGTCGAGGATCTGCCCGAGTTTGGACATCTGGTTCCAGGCCCGCGCGATCTTACCGTCCAGCCAGTCGCTGAGCCCGGCGAAGACGAGCACGAGGAGCGCCCACCAGTCCGCCTGCGGCACCAGGATGAGCCACAGGAACAGCGGAACACCCAACAACCGGAGCATGCTCAACAGGTTGGGAACCGTCCAGATGCGGTCACTGACCACCGGGCTGGCCACGTCGCCCCTCGCCTCGTGTCTGCCTTCTTCCGCGGATCGCCCCATGGTGCCAACGATAACGGGCTGGACCGTCGCTTCCCGCCACCATGGCACCCGTCGGCCCCGACTGGTCTCCGGTGGACTACCGCGCCCCGATCGTACCGTGTACGGACTTCTCTCTGGAACTTGGCGCCGCCGCTCAGACCTCATCGGATTCGCGGGAGGGTGTGGCCGACCCTCCTCAGGACTTGCGGTTCTCCCCGGTCTCCTCCTCGATGGGGTTGACCGGACCGGTCTCCTTCATGGTCTCCGCCTGCCCGGGCTTGGTGTGGTGCCTGCGCTGCTGGGCCTGCTGGGACTCCGTTCGCTCTCCCCCGCCCGACTCGTCCAGGGGCACCGACCGCATGACGTCGTCCGGCTGGTCGTAACCGACCGGAGGCATCGCCCGCAGCGCTCCCAGGAGCTCACGGTCAGCGCCCAGGGCCGAAGCCCGCTCCACGATCTGCTCCTTGTCGGCGGGAAAACTCACCTGCCCCAGGATTTTCTTCAGCCCCGCGACTCCGTGTTCAGTACTCATCGTCACAACCTCCGGATCAACTGGTTACGCCCTCGTCCCGGGCGTTCTGGAGCCCTTGGCCTCTCCTGACGGTGTCAAGGGCTGGTGTGGGGGGCATAGGCGCGCACTACCCGAGCACGGCC
The DNA here is from genome assembly GCF_054778635.1 of Nocardiopsis nanhaiensis. Lineage (NCBI taxonomy): Bacteria > Bacillati > Actinomycetota > Actinomycetes > Streptosporangiales > Nocardiopsidaceae > Nocardiopsis > Nocardiopsis nanhaiensis. The sequence continues at coordinate 13,388 of NZ_BAAGZJ010000072.1, read as the reverse complement.
GTATCGAATCAGGGAACACGCTCCGTACTCAGCCCAGCGCGAGGATGCGTTGGGCCTCGCGCCGACCCGAGAGCAGCGCCCCGTGCACGGTGGCGGTGTGCTCGGTCTCGGTGGCCTCACCCGCGAAGAACACGCGGTCCCCGACCGGGTCGCCGAGGATCGCGCGGTCACCGTCGCCGGAGCCGACGGCGGTGAAGGAGAAACCGCCCCGGGCGAAGGGGTCGTCCATCCAGTGGGTCAGGTAGTGGTCGACCGGGTCGGGCGCCTTCTTGAACATGCCGCGGAGCGACGCCATGGCGTGTCCGACCACCTGCGCCTCGTCCATCCCGGCGAGGAAGCGCGCCGCGTTCCCACCGTTGCGGCTGACGAGGATGGGCTGGCCGAAGACGTTCTGGCCCGCGTACCAGTGGAACCACGCGCCCTCCTCGGTCCCCAGGTGGACGATCACCTCCGCGTCGCCCCAGAAGACCTCGTCGAAGCGTAGGAAGAGCTTCTCCAGCCGACCGTTGCCCAGCCGCTCCAGCGCGTCCTGCTTGTCCACGGGAAGAGCCGGCTCGAAACCCACCTGCCCGGCCTTGAGTACCCCGACGGGGAGCGTGACCACGACCCGGTCCGCGGTCAGGGTCTCCTCCCCCTCCGGGGTGTCGACCCGCACACTGGCGCTCCGGTCGTTGTGGGACACGGCCAGGACCACGTGCTCCAGGCGCACGTCCAGCCCTCGGGCGAGGTAGTCGGTGACCTGCCCCATCCCCTCGGGGAACACGACGTCGTCACCGCTGAACTCGTGCAGGGCCGCGACCGCGGAGAAGGCGACATCCTCGGCGTCGGCCCCGTGGTCGGCCTCGGCGAGCCGGTGAACGATCTCGGTGGCGTCCCTGGCCCGGGAGCGCACGAGGTTGACGTCGTAGAGGGCGTGGTTGATGCCCTCTTCCATGGACTCCTCGGGGCTGGCGCCGACCGTGGCCCAGTACATGTGTTCGTGGAGGAGGCTGACGTCCTCCAGGTTGCGGCGGTGCCGGTCGAACAGGAGCCGACGGCCCTTGGGGTCGTAGGCGGTCTCGGTGGAGCGGTTGAACACGGCGGTGCGCGCACCCACCTGCTCCACCAGCCGGGACAGCGGGTTGTTCTCCTCTCCGCGCATCCAGGACGCTCCGACGTCCAGGGTCGCGCCGTCCCAGGTGCGCACCGAGTGGATCCGGCCCCCGATCCGGTCCCGGGCCTCGAGCACGGTGACGCGTTCACCCTGGTCGGCGAGCCGGTCCGCGGCGGCCAGCCCGGCCGTGCCCGCCCCCACGACGATGGTGTGGCCCCGGCCGGGGTCGGCCTGGCGTCCGCGCGGCCCGGGTTCGGCGCGGGCCCCGTCGCGCTGCTCCGCCCCGTCGCCGGAGACCTCGTCCCCGGTGTTCTCGCCGCTCACGTCCTCGGTCATCGCGCTCCCCCTCCGTGTCGACGGACGACAAGGGCGACCCTAAGCGGACGAACCACTCCGACCAGGGAGGACACACGGAAAGGTCCGGGGCGGGGACCGGTCTCAGGCGCCGGTCCCGCCCCGGACCGCTGTCAACCGTGACCGGTCAACCCGCGACCACTACTCCAGGCCCATATTGGCCGCGGGGCCGGTGCCGTCGTGCGTGACCTCGAGGTAGTAAGGCTCGGCGTCCTCCGGGATGTCGAAGACGACCTCGACGAGGCCCCGGTCGCCCGGTTCGACGTTGTGGGAGAAGTCCAGGCTGTCTCGGTTGGCACCGGCCGCCTCGAGATCGAACGCATGCTCGACGCCATCGGTATTCACCAGGCGGTAAGTCATATCGCTGTGGATAACCATCTCGTTGCCGTGGTTCTCCGCCTCGAACGAGGCCTTGGCGTACTCATCGGTCGGTTCGGGAACTTCGGCACGGCGGCAGAACTCAGTGCAGGTCGAGGTTGGCCTGGGGGTCGCCGAAGCTCATGTCCGAGACGAGCAGGTGGCTCGGGTCCTCGTCCGCGGGGATGTCGTACAGGGCCAGGAAATAACCGTCGTCGCCCGGCTCCAGGTTCGCGGAGACTCCGCTGGTGCTGGCGTAGTTGCCCTTCTCGGAGACCGTCGCTTCGATGTGGTGCTCGTATTCGATCCCCTGGCCGTCCACCATGCGCGTCGGCACGGGCGAGAAGGTAATCAGCTCGCTGCCGTGGTTCTCGACCACCATCTCGACGAGGACGAACTGCCCGTCGGGCTCGATGACGGGGCCCCGGTGGCTCTCGACGCTGCCGTAGTCCGTGGTCATGGAGTAGAAGGTGTAGCTCAGGTCACCGGGCTGCACGGTACCCCCTTCACCGCCGCCGCTGCCGGTGTCTCCGTCGTCGTCAGCGTCTTCCTCGGCGCCCCCGCCTTCGGTGTCACCGTCGCCCCCGGTGTCGTCCGCGGAGTCCTCCGCCGCGACCGAGCTGTCAGTGCCCAGGCGGTCACCGAAGAACACGTAGCCGCCCACGGCGATGGCGATCACCAGGATGGCGGCGATGCCGATGCAGCCGAGCACGGCCAGGGGGGAGGTCCTGCTTCCCGGATTATTACCGTAAGTCATCGTTGTTTCCACGTCCTTGTGTGGGGGTGGCATAGGGGCGGAAAGGGAAGGCGGCCGCGTGAATCCCCTCTGCCTGGTTCGTCAGCGCCGTTCACGTGTGGTCCGACGGCTGTCTGTCCGGGGAGGTTCAGCGGACTCGTGGCCGCATCGGGCCAGAACTTTTTCGACGGGGGCAGCAAAGCCAGCGACAGAGGGTCATAACCTCGTGCGCAAGGTATCTCCGGGCGCGGATGCCTTGCTCTCGGGTCGCGGTAGTGGGGGGAAGGTCCGGCTCGAACAGGGGCCAGGGCGGCGGTCGGCGCTCTCCATCCGACCGCCACCCTGCCGACCCGGGCGGCCCCGTCCTGACCGCCCGACCCAGCAGGGCGCGCTGCGCGCACCCTCCGCTCTCACCTACCCGTGAAAGCTAGTGCGCAAGGCTTTCAGATTTCTTCCGGCGGGGTACCCGGCACCTGAGCCGACGGACAGCCCACCGGGTACCCCGGAACGGGCTGGTCAGCAGCTGTTGTCTTCGCTGTCCTGCCACGTGATGTCGCGGATGACGGTGCCTTCGGCACACGGCTCCTCGTTGACCGCCGAGTCGACCACGGTCAGGTTCTCCAGGGTCACGTCCGACGTGTTGGCGAACTCGTCCCGGGCGGCGATCCGGATGTCGCCCGGGCCCTCGACCGTGCCGCCCTCCTCGGCGATGGTCACGTTGTGGCAGTTCTCGATCAGGATCGCGTTGCCGCCGGTCCCGGCGATGTCCACGTTCTCGATGACGGCGCCGCCGCTCTCGGACACGCAGAAGATCCCGCGGCCGCCGCCGCGGGCCCGCACTTCGCCGACCCGGATGTTGCTGGGGTGGGCGTCCCCGACCATGCCGTTGCGGTTGGCCATGCGGAAGGCCGCGTACCCGGTGTCGGCGCCCGCGTTCTCGGCGTCGACGAGCCCGATGTCGGCGTTCTCGGTGTCGTTGAGCAACAGGCCCGAGTAGGCGGTGTCCCTGGCCGTGACGGTGCCTACGGTGAAACCGTCGACGCCGTAGGTCTCCACACCGTGGTTGTCGGTGCCCGAGACGTAGACGTCGTCGATGCTGATGTCGCGGGCCTGGCGGACGTCGTCGTTGTCCCGGCTGTCGATGCGCATGCCGTGGCCGCCGGACATCCTCAGGTCGACCTGGCCGAAGTGCACGTCCTCCGCGCTCTGCACGAACACCCCGAAGTGCGGGGTGCCGGTGAGGGACAGGTGGGGCACGGCCACGTCCTCGGCGTGGCGGATGCGCACGGCGGCGTGGTCCGCGCTCACCTCGCCGGCGACGTCGATGGTGCCGCACACTTCCAGGGACGTGTGGCTCGGCAGGTCCAACGACTCGTCTGCGGGAACGGAGCCGGAGCCGCGGACGACCACGCTCTCCTGGGACGTGCGCCCGTCGTCGAGGCTGTCGACCGCCTCGCGCATGGCGGTGAGCATGTCGTCGCCCTCGTGGACGACGTCGCCGCCGCTGCGCACGGTCCAGGTGGAGCCGTCCAGGTCGGCTTCGGCGTCGAAGGTTCCCTCACCGCAATCGGCCGCCGCGGCCTCGGCCGTGGCGTCGGAGCCCTGGAGCCGGGTGTCGGAGGACTGGTCGCCGGGGGCGAGGGTGGCGGCCGCCACACCCAGCCCGGCGAGTACGGCCAGGCCGGCGGTGGGCAATGCCCAGCGCGGACGTGAGGGACGCGGGCGTGGTCGGCGTCGGGGGTCGGAACGCATACAAGCTCCTCGTGTGCGGGCCCTGTGGGGGCAAGGGGTTCACGAAAGCGGCGGGATCCGTCCCCGCCGCGGGGTCGGAAGCTAGCATGGAAAGCGGTTTCCCGATACCGGTGCGAACACGGGCCTCCCTCGCCTCGGGGATTTCAGAAGACGAACTGGACGCTGCGGCGACGGGAACGGTCGTAGGTGTCGCACAGCAGGATCTGCAGGGGTTCGACCCGTTCCGTGAGGTCGAAGACCAGGGCGGTGTCACCCGCCTCGCCGGGCTTCAGGGAATCGAGAACGGTCTCCACCAGGGCCGTCGCCACGGGGTCGATCATGTGCTCGGCACCCTCGTTGTCGACGAGGCGCTGCGCACCCGTGTAGAAGGACGCCTTCTGGTCGCCGGTGTTCAGCACATAGAGCTCGACCACGGTGAACTTCCCCTCCGGCTCACGGACGCTCCCCCGGTCTCCCTCGACCGCGGGGACCCCCGATCGCACGGAACGGACGGTGAACCGGAGGTTGCCGACGACGACGGACGCGGAAGGAGTCTGTGCCATGGGGGCCTCCGTCAGTGGTGGGATGGCCCGGCGGCGCAGGGGGGCGCCTACTCGCTCAGGCCCTGAAACACACCTACCCTCCCCGGCCTCCGCTCACCGTGTCCGGCCGAGCAAGCGGTCGCGCGCAAGCTCGCCCGCCGGGGCCCCGGCGAGCTCACCGGCGCGCGACCGCGACGCTCGGACAGCGCTCAGGAGGAAGGCGGCGTGCCGTCCTCGTCCTCGAAATCGATGCGCTCCTTGCGGCGCTCGCCCTCGACGTGCTCCTCGCTGGTGACGTCGCGCTTGCGCACGTGGATCTCCTCGACCGGCACCTCCTCCTTGGAGACGACCGGACGCTCCTCGTAGAGCGTGAAGGTCTCCTCTCCCTCCTCCATGTGGCCGGGGTCCGGCACCTGCGAGGGGTCGGTGATCGGCCTGCGCTCGACCTCCAGTTCCTCGTGGTGGAGCGGGACGGTCTCGTCGAAGCGCTCGGTCTCGACGTGCTTGCGCATCCGCGCCTGTCCGCCCTCGCGCCGCTCGACGCCGATGTCCACCTGCTCCTCGTGGCGAAGCACCGACAGGTCCTCCGAGTCCTCGGAGCCCGGACCGCCGAGGCGCTCGTCGCTCCGGCCGTCGGCCGGAGCGTCGGTCATGCCCGTCCCAGCGGCGGCGGCCGGGGCGGCTTCGGACCGGGAGGTCTCGGCCTCCGCTTCGGCACCCCACTCATCGTTGGCGAGCGGCGCACGGCCGCCTCGGCCCTCGGGCATCGCGGACCCCGCCGCCATGCCCTCAGCGGCCCCGGACCCCGAGCCCCGTTCCTCACCGCTCCGCTGGGGCATCCCACCCCGTTTGGCGAAGTAGTCGCGGACGAGCGCCTCGTCCTCCGGGGAGACGTGCCGCTCCGCGTCGACATGCGGCGCGTCCTTGACCGTGGCCTTGTCGTACGGGATCTGGATGTCCTCCTCCATCGGATGGGCCCCCTGGAGGGGGACCAGGGTCTCCCTCATACCGAACAGGCCGGTGTGGACCGACACCCAACTCGGTTCCCCCGTCCTGTCGTCGAGGAAGACCTGCTTGATCTTCCCCACGTTCTGTCCCTCGGTGTCGAGCACGCGGTGGCCGACGAGGTTCTCGGGCACGAGTTCGCTTGCCACGGAACATCCCCTCCTTGGTTTGCGTTGGTGGGGGCAGGCCTGCACCCCCGGGCCGCTCCCCGCCTCTACCCGGACACTCAGTACATACAGGTCCTGAGGGCAGACCGTGCACGAGGCAGTACCGGCCATAGGGCCGTACATGGGACTGGTCGGCCACCTCGTAATGAATTGGTGGTCCGGCATTGGCGCCAGCGAAACGCGCGGCGCCCGCCCCTGGAGGTCAGGGGCGGGCGCCGCGATGCTCGGTTCGGTCAGGCTCAGCGGGTCCGAGTCAGCGCGCCGGGGTCAGACCTTGCGCCACTGGGGGACCCAGGCGCCGTCCTCGACGCCGTAGTCGCCGAAGAGCGCGGGTGCCTCCTCCTTCAGGGCCTCGCCGATGCGGTGGAAGAGCAGCCGGATCTCCTCTTCGGCACCGGGTGCGGTGCGAGCCTCCAGGGTGTGGCGCAGGGTGCGCACGTTGGCGGTCCACACCAGACCGGTCGCCACACCTTCGGGGGCGAAGCGGCGCATAAAGGACGTCTTGTGCTTCTTCTCCGCGAACTTCACGCCCTCGTCGTCGAGCCCGAAGTGCTCGGCCATCCAGAACTGGAAGTCCTCCATCTGCTGGAGCATCGCGCCGGCCCGCTCCATCAGCTCCGGGTCCTCCTCGGCCCAGTCGGGGAACCAGAACGGCAGGTCGGTGAGGCGCACGAAGCGCAGCGACTCCTGCGAGACGGCCACGCCGGGCCGGTGCCGGATGAGCTCGTGTGTGAGCACCCGCGAGACGTTGTGCAGCACGAAGCTGAAGCTGATGTGCTCCAGCACCGAGCCGTGCAGGCTGGCCAGCAGGTTGCCCAGGTACTGGTCCTGGTCCTTGCGCACCCGGGTGACGTTCGGGTTCAGACCAGGCTCCCAGGAGCGGTAGCACAGCCGGCCGGCGAACTCGGCGAGGTTCTGGGGGTCGTTGAGGTGGGCGTCGAGCTCACCGCGGTCGAACCGCTCCAGCCACGCCTCGCCGCCGACCTCCTTGAGGTAGTCGGTGATCGCGTCGTAGTCCACCTGCGGACGTGCAACCAGGCGGACCTGTGGCTCGACCTTCTTCACGGCACCCTCTCCCTAGCGACTCCCCGCCCCGAGGCACGCGTCAGGGCCATGACCAGGGTTTCCGGGGCACGGGAGCGTGTGTGGGGCTGGGCCGATTGACCTCCCCCGAGGGTACACGTCCGATGCGGGCACTAAGCCGGGCCCGGGATCGCAACCGCGACGGAAGCGGGCGGAAAAGCGAACGGGGCCGGGCGTCCGACTCTCGGTCGGTCACCCGGCCCCGTTCCGGTGCCGTTAACTCTCTCCTGGGGTTCGCGGCAGGCAGGTTCATCCGTTAGAGGCCGAGGGCGAAGCCACCGGGCGAGAGGATGAGCCCGATGACGATGAGGACGATGCCCCAGAGGAGCTGGCCGCGGATGACGCCCAGCACACCGGAGACAATGAGGATGATCCCGAGAATCAGTAGCAGAATACTCATACGCAACCCCTGTCCGCTAACGGATCCATCAAACAGCTTTACCAGCAAGGTTTCGGGAATCTCTTGCCTTCGTGCAGGTGAGAGGGGGTCCGCGCGCGACGAATCTCGCGCGCGGCCCTCCCGGCTCAGCGCTTGGCCAGCTCCAAGGCGCGCGACACGATGCCCTCGCCGACCGGGGCGGTGAGGATCGACTCCGGGTGGAACTGGACGGCGGACCACCGGGCCGCCGGATCCTCGATCGCCATCACCACGGAATCCTCACCGGGCGCACCGTCCAGGACCGCGGTCACCTCGTAGTTCTTCACCAGGCCCGGCGTGCAGTAGGTGGAGTGGTAGCGGGCGGCGGGGAAGGCGCCGTCCTCGCCCAGCCCCGCCAAGAGATTTCCGCCGGAGACCCGGACGCGGCCGGGCTTGCCGTGTACCGGCTCGTCGAGGGTCCGCAGCTCTCCCCCGGCGTGCTCGACCATGCCCTGCAGCCCGAGGCACACCCCGAAGACCGGCAGGTCGCGGGCGGCGAGGGCGTCCAGCAGCTCCGACATCGCGAAGTCCACGGGCAGCCCGGGGCCGGGCGACAGGACCACGAGGTCGGGGGCGATCCGGTCCAGCAGCGAGGGGTCGAAGCCGTAGCGGACGGTGGTCACCTCGGCGCCGTGGCGGCGCACGTAGTCGGCGAGCGTGTTGACGAACGAGTCCTCGTGGTCCACCAGGAGGACGCGCATACCCGCGCCGGGCATTCCGGCCGGGTCGGGAGCGGTGTCGGCCGCGCCAGGGGTTCCGGCGGCCGTCCCGGCGCTGTCCGGGCCCCCGTGTCCGGCGGCCTCGGCGGCCGAGGCCTCCTCGCCTTGGGCGAGGGTCTCCAGCAGGGCGCGGGCCTTGAGGAAGGTCTCCTTCTCCTCCGCCTCGGGGTCGGAGTCGTACAGCAGGGTCGCGCCCGCGCGCACCGCCGCCACCCCGTCCTGGATGTGGGCGGTGCGCAGGGTGAGGCCGGTGTTCATGGATCCGTCGAAGTTGATCACCCCGACGGCCCCGCCGTACCAGCGGCGGGGGCTTGACTCGTGCTGCTCGATGAAGCGCATCGCCCAGGTCTTGGGCGCACCCGTGACGGTGACCGCCCACATGTGGGTGAGGAAGGCGTCCATGGCGTCGAAGTCGCGGCGCAGCGTGCCCTCGATGTGGTCCACGGTGTGGATCAGCCGCGAGTACATCTCGATCTGCCTGCGGCCGATCACCTTGACGCTGCCCGGCTCGCACACGCGCGACTTGTCGTTGCGGTCCACGTCGGTGCACATGGTGAGTTCGGACTTCTCCTTCACCGAGGAGAGCAGTTCCTGGATGTTCTCGGCGTCGCCGAGCGCGTCCTCCCCGCGCCGGATGGTGCCGGAGATGGGGCAGGTCTCGACCCGCTGTCCGGTCCCGGGCTCGCCGCTGACCCGCACGAACATCTCCGGGGAAGCGCCGACCAGGTACTCGCCCTCACCCAGGTTGAAGAAGAACTCGTAGGGCGCGGGGTTGCGTTCGCGGAGCATCTCGTAGAAGCGGGCGGGCGAGGAGCAGCGCGCGTAGATGCGGTGACCGGGGACGACCTCGAACAGGTCGCCGCGGCGGAACTTCTTCTTGGCCTCGGCGACCACCTCGGCGTAGGAACCGGGCACGGGGCCGGGCGGGACCTCGGTGGCGACCACCGGCGGGGTCGGTTCGGTCTCCCGGGGCAGGCCGTCGGTGCTGGCTTCCGGGCGGTCGCCGTCGGCGGGGACGGTGAACTCGTAGGTGTAGCGCACGCACGTCTCGCGCTTGCGGTCGCGGACGATGACGGCGTCGGGCAGGTGCAGGACCAGGTCGCGGTCGGCGGGGTCGCGGTCGATGTGCCGCTCGACGGGCTCGAACTGGAAGGCGAGGTCGTAGCCGAAGGCACCGTAGAGGCCGAGGTTGGAGTCCTCGGGGCTGTGCAGGGCGGCGACCACAGAGCGCACGGCGGTGAAGACGCTGGGGCGGCGGCTGCGCTCCTCCTCGGTGAAGAAGGCGTCCGGGTCGGGCTCGGGCACGGTGATCGCGACGTGGCCAGCGCCCTGGTCGCGGTCGGTGGCACCGTCCACGGCGTCGAGGGCGCCTGCCAGGACCGGGAGCAGGACGCGGCCGCGGGCGTTGAGCGCGGTGGCGGTGACCCGGCGCCCGCGGGTGCTGACCTCGAGGCAGGGGTCGACGTAGCCCAGGTGCCAGCGGTCGTAGCGGCCCGGATACTCCATCCCTGAGGAGAGCACGCCGCCGCGCCGGAACTCGACCGAGTTGACGAGGTCGGTGAGGATCTCGGGGTCGCAGGGCGTGGCACTGCGGTGGACGGTCACACCGCTCGGCGTGCGGTACGTGGTGGTCTGTGCGTCGCTGGGGTTCACGGCCGGTCCTTTTGGCGCTGCGGTCGGGTTGGTCGTCACCGGCCGGGGCCGCCAAAAGCAGAAACGACCGCCGGTCCGGGGCGGTCGCTGAGGTGTTCGGGGATGCGAACTGTCGGTGCGCCGCCTAGAAGCGGCGCCACCACTGTCCCTGAAGGGTCGACGGGTTTCGCATGGGGCCGAGTGTAGCGGGTGCCGGGCACCGTGTGGGCCCCGGACACGGAAAAACCCTCGCCCGAACCGGGAGAGGGAAAAGGAGAGGGAGGCGTGAAAGGGCATCCGGCCGCACGCACTGGCGGGAGGACCGCGGACTCTGCTAGTCTTCGGTACTCCATTCCATCAACCAGCTATCACAAGCCTTTCTCTTCGCAAGGATAGCAATTACATGAGTTCCTGTCAATCAGGCAGTTCCTCCCCCTCCGCCGAGGAGGCCGCTATCGCGGTCGAACAGGCACGGGTCAGCGCCATGTACGAGCGTCTGGACACCCTTCGGAACCACACCGACCACCAGCTCGCCTCCGCCCACCTGCAGGAGCGCGCGGGCTACGCCGCCCTGATGGAACGCGAGGCACGCTCCTACGAACAGGCCAGGCGCAAGGCCCAGCTCGGCTCCGTCGAGGAGGGCCTCTGCTTCGGCAGGATCGACATCAACCACGGACCCGAGGACGCCGAGGCCCGCTATGTGGGCCGGATCGGGCTGCGTGACTCCGAGCACGAGACCATCCTCGTGGACTGGCGCGCCCCGGCCGCCCGCCCCTTCTACGCGGCCACCCCCAGCGACCCCGAGGGGATCACCCGCCGACGCCACCTGAGGGTGCGGCGGCGCAGGGTGGTGGGTCTGGACGACGAGGTGTTCGACGCCGACGGCCTCACCGACGGCGACCGCCGCCAGCTGGTCGGCGAGGCCGCCTTGCTGGCCTCCCTGCAGCGCGGCCGCACCGGCCGCATGCATGACATCGTCGCCACCATCCAGGCCGAACAGGACCGGGTCATCCGCGCCCGGCTCGCCGGGGTCCTGGTCGTCCAAGGCGGCCCGGGCACCGGGAAGACCGTCGCCGCCCTGCACCGCGCCGCCTACCTGCTCTACACGCACCGCCGGGTCCTCGAGCGCCGGGGCGTCCTGGTGGTTGGGCCCAACCCGGCCTTCCTGCGCTACGTCGGCGACGTCCTCCCCTCGCTCGGCGAGACCGACGTGGTCATGCGCACGGTCGGCGAGCTCTTCCCCGCTGTGGCGGCGACGGCGCACGACACGCCCGGGACCGCCCTGGTCAAGGGCTCAGCCGAGATGGTCGAGCTGGTCGCGGCCGCGCTCAGGGACCGGCAGCGCACGCCGCGGCGGGCCTTCGGCGAGGGCGACCTCCGTGTGGAGACCGACACGGGCCTCCTGGTCGTGCCCGAGGACGTGTGCGCACAGGTGCTGGAGACCACTCGGAAGCTGCGGCTGCCGCACAACGCCGCGCGCAAGTACCTGGTGAACACGCTTCTCGCCGAACTCGCCCGCGCCGAGTCGCTGCTGCTCGGTCGTCCCGTCGTGGACGAGGACCTGCCGCACGTGGGCGCGCGGCTGTGGCACGAGGCCCCCGTCCAGGCCGCGATCGACGCCCTGTGGCCCGACCTCACCGCCCAGGACCTGCTGCGCGGCCTGTACTCCGACCCGGAGGCCCTGGCCCGGGTGGGAGCCGGGGCGGGGGTGGCTCAGGCCCCTGCGCTGGCCCGTCCCTTGGACGCGCCGTGGACGGTGGAGGACGTCCCGCTGCTGGACGAGGCCGCCGAACTCCTCGGGGAGGACGACAGTGCCGAACGGGCGCGCCGACGCCGGGAACAGGAAGAGCGCGAAGAGGAGGAGCGCTACGCCCAGGGCGTGCTGGAGTTCACCGGCCTGTCCGGGGACCCGGACCTGGGCCTGGACGCGGCGACCCTCGCCGAGCGCCACCGCGACACCGGACCGGAGCTGACCACCGCGGACCGGGCGGCGGCGGACCGCACGTGGGCCTACGGGCACGTGATCGTGGACGAGGCCCAGGAGCTGTCCCCCATGGCCTGGCGCACCGTCATGCGGCGCGTCCCCACACGCTCGCTCACCGTCGTCGGCGACGTGGCCCAGACCGGCAACGCCGCGGGCACCGGCTCCTGGTCGGCGGCCCTGAGCCCGTACGCCCGCGACAAGGTGCACGTGGAGCACCTGCGGGTCAACTACCGGACCCCGGCCCCGATCATGACCGTGGCCGCCGACGTCCTGCGCGAGGCCGCCCCGGACCAGGAGGTGCCCGAGTCGGTCCGCGAGGAGGGCGATCCGCCCCGCGCGGTGCGGATCGCGGGTCTGCAGGGTCTGCCCGGCCTGGTGGCCGAGGAAAGGGAGGCTGTCGGGGAGGGCCGGATCGCGGTGATCACCTCCGACATCTCCCTGTCCGAGGTGGCGGCCGCGCTTCCGGAGGCGGGACGCCCGGGAGCGGGTTCGGGAGGGGACCGGGAAGCGGATTCAGACGGCCTGGGCGCGGCCGTGGTGGCACTGACCGCCACCGGGTCCAAGGGCCTGGAGTTCGACTCGGTCGTGGTGGTCCGCCCGGAGGAGCTGCTGGAGCAGCCCCGGGGCGCCAACGATTTGTACGTCGCGGTCACCCGCGCTACCAAGCGCCTGACCGTCGCCCACGAGGGCGACCTGCCGGAGGTGCTCAAGCAGCTGGCCGGGTGAAGTTCCCACAGCTAGAGGCGTGGGCTTGCGGGTAGGTGCCGCGGGCTTGCAGATAGGCGCCCACCTGGCTGGTGGGTGACCTCCCGCGTCCGGCACCTTCCTATCTCCGTGGGTGGGCCCGTGGGTGGGTGCTCTGTGGGTGGGGTTTGCCCGTGGGGGTGCTGGTCTTGTGCGGGTGGTTTCCCCGTTTCCTGCCGCTTGATGGTGGCCGTCTCCGCTACGCGCCTCAAGGTCGTCGCCATCGAGCGCTTCGCGCATCAAAGGCGCTCCACCTTGACCCGCTTCGCTGCGACGGCGGGTGGGCGGCTATCAGGAAACGGGGGAGGTGTGGTCGGGGTAGCGATGGGCCCGTTGGGCCCGAAGGGGCCCCTACGGCACAAGCACGGCCTGGCGGCCGTCAATGGCCACTCCGCCGGAGCTTCGACGGCTGGCGGTGTCGCGGCCGGTCATGCTCTGCTGCGAACCACGGCGGCCTTCGGCCGGGGGCCGATGCCTGCCACTGCGCCGGCGGGCAACGGTTGCGGGTGTCGCGGCCGGTCCATGTGCGAGGCGAAAAGCACCACCGCAAACACAGAAACCTGGAATTCCAGGTGGGCATAAATGCCGAACCAGGTGGCCTGAATTGGGGGCTAGAAGAAAGCCAGGGGGCACCCCTGGAGAAAGTCATGAATTCAGTTCGGACCAGCGGCAGACTTCCATTCTCCGACCTTTTCGCTTACAATGGAAGAATGGCGATCTCTCCTGAAGCACCCACCCCCACCGGGCACACCCCGGTGGATACCGCGGTGGCCGCTGCCCGGGACGAGACCACCGCCTTCTTTAACCGGGACGTGCCCCTGGG
>NZ_BAAGZJ010000071.1:0-40990 GCF_054778635.1 Nocardiopsis nanhaiensis | reverse complement strand
TCAGCACAGCACACACCTCCCTCCTCGATCCTGGACAGGACCGTAGCGGGAGGGTGTGACTTTTCTGAGCGGGGGCGGTTATCCCCGCCCTGAAGGGACGGGGTCTGCACCGCCCAAAACCAGATCACCGTGCGCCGGATCTGTCGGTAGTCGGTACGGGGGCGGTCACGAACACTTACCTGAATAACCTCCCCTGCTCGTCGTGGAGGCGACCTCCCCGGAGAGCGTCCTGCGCGACCACCACGTCAGACTTCGCGAGTACGCGGCGTTCGGAATCCCCTCGTACTGGATCGTCACGCCTGACCATGAGACAGGGATGACCAGCATCCTGGAGTTCCGGCTCGAGAACAGCGCCTACACACTGAGCGTTCGGGCCTTCGGCGAGGAGACCTTCAGGACCGGTTCGCCCTTTCCCATGAGCATCGTTCCGCAGTGGCTCGCGCGGACGGAGGGAGACTGGCGCAGCACATCAGTGGACCCGTGGACTGATGCCCACAGACGCGGAGCCGGGTGTCCCCCTCGGGCACCCGGCTCCGTCAAGTCTGGTCCGGCTCGTCCTCAGCGTCCTCGCTCCCGGCGACGGGTTCGTCGGCCTCGGTCTTGCGGGGCCGACCCCTCTTGGGGATGCCTCCGGCGTCCTTGGGCATCCGGCCCGCATCGTCCAGGGCGCGGCGCAGCAGGTACTCGATCTGGGCGTTGGTACTGCGCAGCTCATTCCCGGCCCAGCGCGCGAGCGCGTCGTGGACGGCGGGGTCGAGCCGCAGCAATACCTTCTTGCGCTCGGGCACGGCACCTCACCCGGGTCTACTGGTACAGGGTCCCGGTGTTGACGACGGGACTGGCTGGGCGGTCCGAACAGAGCACCACGAGCAGGTTGCTGACCATGGCGGCCTTGCGCTCCTCGTCGAGGTCGACCACGTCCTCGTCGGAGAGGCGTTCCAGGGCGCGGTCGACCAGGCTGACGGCGCCCTCGACGATCTCGGCGCGGGCGGCGATCATGGCGCTGGCCTGCTGGCGCTGCAGCATCGCCTGGGCGATCTCGGGCGCGTAGGCCAGGTGGGTGAACCGGGACTCCACGATCTTCACGCCCGCCGCGTCGACCCGTTCTGCGACCTCCTTGGAGAGCTGCTCGGTGATGGCGTCGGCGCTGTCGCGCAGGGAGAGGTCGGTGCTCTCGCCGTAGGAGTCATAGGGGTACTTGCCCGCGATGTGGCGGACCGCGGCCTCGGTCTGGGTGGAGACGAACTGGATGAAGTCGTCGACCTCGAAGGAGGCCCGCGCGGTGTCCTCCACCTGCCAGACTACGACGGCCGCGATCTCGATCGGGCTGCCGGAGGCGTCGTTGACCTTCATGACGGAGGTCTCGTGGTTGCGGATCCGGGTGGAGATCGCCCTGCGCACGGTGAGCGGGTTGACCCAGCGCAGGCCGTCGGTGCGGATGGTGCCGACGTAGCGGCCGAAGAACTGTACGACCTGGGCCTCGTTGGGCGCGACCATCGTCAGCCCGAAGGCCAGGGCGAGGCCCACGGCGGCCACCACGATGCCGATGGCGACGAAGATGACGGGGAACCCGGCCAGGGCCAGGAGCGCGATCCCGGTGCCGACTAGGAACAGTACGACAGAGACCACGAACATGGGAATCCCGCCGGAACCGAAGGCTACGCGCTCGCGGTACTGGGGTGCGGGCCTGGTGACACTCGAAGCGTCGCTCATACGCCTTCCGTCCTCTTGGGGCGTCACCCGTTCAGGTGATGACTTGAGCATAGCATTGTGATATCACTTTTAATAGTCGGCCCACCCTCAGGGCCCCGATCGAGAGGAGAGGTGGCCGGGATGAGCACCGACGCTCTGCGCCTGCGACCGCCCAACCACCGCGTGAACCGGCGTGCCATCTGGTGGTGGACGGCGCAGTCCGCGGCCGTGACGGTCGTCCTCACCGTGGTCCCCGCCGTGCCCGCCCTAATCTGGGAACCGGTGCAGTTCTGGTTCCTGCTCGCGGCCGGGGTCCTGGGCGGGATCGGGCTACTGATCACCGTGGTGATGCCGCAGTGGCGTTACCGGGTCCACCGCTGGGAAGTCACCGACACCGCCGTCTACACCTCCAGCGGGTGGGTCTGGCAGGAGTGGCGGGTCGCCCCGATGTCGCGCATCCAGACCGTCGACACGGCGCGCGGGCCACTACAGAGAGCGTTCGGCCTGTCGAGCGTGACGGTCACGACCGCCTCGGCCGCGGGCCCGATCGAGATCAGCGGCCTGGGCCACCAGCTGGCGACCGAGGTGGCCGACCAGCTCACCGACAGCACCCAGGCCGTACCGGGGGACGCAACGTGAGCTCCAACGACGACCACCGCCCCGACAAGGACCAACGCCCCGAAGAAGGGCATCAGCCGGAGGAGGGCCGCCGCCCAGAACCCGAGTCGGCGGCCGAGGCAAAGGCCCCCGCACAGCCGGATCCACCCGTGGCCGACGAGGCTTCCGGGGACGCCTCCGCAGACGCTCCGGAGGCCGCTGTCCCCGCGGATGCTCCCGCGGACACCGACCCCGAGGGCGACTGGGAGGGGCTGAACGCACTCAGCGTGTGGGCCAACACCGCCGTGGTTTCGGTGTTCGCGGTGCCGACCGCCATCATCGCGACCGTGCTCCTGGCCCTCGGCATCGTCGACGAGATCTCCGCGCTGTGGGCACTGCTTCCGCTGCCCGCCGTACTCGCCTTCATCGGCGTGATGACCTACATCGACCTCGTCCGGTTGCGCGCCGTCCGGTACCGGGTCACCGCCGAACGCATGGAGATGCGCTCGGGTGTCATCGCCAAGGCCTACCGCTCCATCCCGCGCGAACGCGTACGCAGCGTGGACGTGGCCGCCCCGATCTACGTACGGATCTTCGGCCTGTGCTCGGTGACGGTGGGAACCGGCGAGTCCGCCGGAGCAGGCGGCACGGACCAGCTGCAGCTGCAGTTCGTGACGGCGGAGCAGGGCGAGCAGCTGCGCCGCGAGCTCCTGCAGCGCACCCCGTCCACCGCGAAATCCGCGGACGGCGGCGAGACCGGCGACGGCTCCGATGCCGACGAGACCGAACTGGTCCGGTTGAACCCGCGCTGGTTCGCCTACGCGCCCGCCACCACCGCGACCTTCGGCATCGGGCTCGGTGTGATCGCCACCCTGATCGGTATCAACGCACAGAGCGGCGGGCACGGGTGGCGGTGGATCTCCGACCAGGCCGATCTGCCCAGCGGCCAGGAGATGTCCAGTTTCGTGATGGCCCAGCTCTTGCTGGTCGTGCCGCTGGCCCTGTTCGGCCTGCTGCTGTCCGGCGTGGTCGTCTTGGTCCTCGCCGCGGTGGAGACCTGGTGGGACTACCGGCTCATCCGCGAGGCCGACGGTACGGTGCGGCTGCGCCGGGGACTGCTCACCAGCGTGTCGCTGTCCGTGGAGGGCTGCCGCCTCAACGGTGTGGTCCTGCACGAGCCGTTCGTGCTGCGCTCGGTGCGCGGGGCGTCCATCCGGGCGGTGGCGACAGGGCTGTCCGCGGGTGATGCGCAGAAGACCGCGGCCAAGAGCCGCCTGTCCCCCGCCATGCCCCGGACGCGCGCCCGCGAGCTGGGGGCCGCCCTGATGCGCGAGCCCGACTCCGCGTTGGAGGCGCCGCTGGCCCGGCACCCGAAGGCGGCGCTGCGCCGCCGCTTCACCCGCGCCACGGTCGTCTCCCTCATGGCCTTCGCCCTGGCCGGCGGGCTCATATGGCTGCAGCAGTGGGCCACCGAGGCTTGGTGGGAGGTGCTGCGGCAGGCGGAAGAGCAGATCATACCGATCCCGCTGGTCGCCTCGACCGCCGAGTCCACCCCTGCTTGGGGGTGGTTCGTGGTGGCACTGCTGTTCGCCGCGGTGGCGTACTGGTACGCGCTCGGCTCCTACCGGGGCCTGGGCCACGGTCTGCATCCGAAGTACCTGGTGGTCCGCAGGGGCATGGGGGTCCGCGACACCGTCACCCTGGAGCGCTCGTCGGTGATCGGCTGGCGCATCACCCGCTCGCCGTTCCAGCGCAGGCTCGGGCTGGCCAACGTCTCGGCGACCACGGCCTCCGGCAACGGCATGTACACCGCGGGGGACGTCGGGTTGGGCCAGGGCCTGGGGTGGGCGGACGAGGCCGTCCCCGACCTCCTCGCGCCCTTCCTGGAACGCCCTGAGGGGGCCGACAAGCCGGAGCGCCCGTCCGCACTTCCCTGAGCCTCCCTCGGACGAGCGTTCCTTGAGCTCGCCCCCTTTGAGGGCGGGGCGGCAGAGTGCGGGGCGGCGCCCCAGGGGCGGGTCAGACACGGACGCGAAACCCCTTCGGCCGCGGCGAACGCGGCGGGAAGGGTTTCGCGGGTTCGGGACGGTGCCAGCTCCGGCCCTGCTTCAGCGGACGGGGTTGTCGAAGATGGGTTCGCCGTCGACGCGCAGTCCGCTGGTGTGCGTCAGCGCCATCTCCACCATGGGGTAGATCTCGAACAGGCGCCGCATGCCGAGGGCGTCGAGTACACGCGCGGCGATGGGAGAGGCTTCAGCGAGGACCACGTGTCGGCCCTGCCGGGTCAGCACCTGGTAGGCGGCGACCAGGGCGCGCACGCCGCTGGCGTCGAAGAAGCCCAGGCCGGACATGTCCACGACCAGGCAGTCGCACCGGGAGGCCTCCGCTGCCTGGAGCAGCCGATCACGGAGGTGGTCGGCGGTGGCCAGGTCCACTTCGCCGTGGACGCGTACCACCGTCACTCCCGTACAGGGGAAACGCTCCCGGGCCGAGAACAGGGCATCCTTCGCCACTCGTCCACCTCTCACCGGACGTAACCTTTCCACTACGCAACCGCGTACGAGATCGTAACCTCTCCAGTGAGGTTCCGGGAGGTTTTCCGTGAGAAAACCCGACGAATTCTCGCTGGAGTGGTTTCACGGACACCCGGGGTGCCACTGCCCACGGTGTTCTTCCGCGATCCCGTCCGGGCCCCGTACGCACAGGGCCCGCACCCCTCTCTCTCGGACACTCCCGAATACCCACCCGCACCGTGCGTTCCGCGCGCCCGTGCGGTAAAAGCGGTACTTGGACACCCGTGTGACGGCCGGTGCCCCGGTTCCCCCTGGGGAACGGGGCCGCCGACCGGCCCCAGGGACACGCAGAGAGCGAAGGGAGGGAGCGGTCCGCCCGCTGCCGCGCAGACGGACGACCGCGAACCCGATGACCGAAACCGCTGACACCCAGCCCGGCTGGTTCTCCCCCGAAGAGTTGGAGAGCGTCCGCGCCCGCATGCCCGTGCTCTATGTCCAGGCGGTGCCCGTCCGGGTGGACGAGTCCGGGTCGGTGACCCACGTGGGCCTGCTCATGCGCGCCGACCCCGACGGCACCTTCAACCGGTCGGTGGTCTCCGGTCGGGTCCTGTACCACGAGCGGGTCCGGGACGCGCTCGTGCGCCACCTGGAGAAGGACCTGGGTCCGGTCGCGCTGCCCCGCATCCCCAGCTCTCCCCAACCGTTCACGGTCGCCGAGTACTTCCCCACCCCGGGCATCACCCCGTTCCACGACCCCCGCCAGCACGCAGTGGCCATGGCCTACGTCGTGCCGGTGAGCGGGGACTGCCAGCCCCGCCAGGACGCCCTGGACCTGGTGTGGTTCACCCCCGATGAGGCCACCAGCCCGCAGGTGCGCGAGGACATGCCCGGCGGTCAGGGCATCCTGGTCCGGCAGGCCCTCGCCTTCGTCGGCCACGCGCCCTAACCCGGACGCGCACCGGGCCCGCAGAACCCCCGGGCCCGACGGAAGCCCGGGCCCCGCGGCCGTCCCTCGGCGGCGGGGCCCGCTCACGTGCAGCGGGGCCCGGGCACACGGCGCTCACGCCCTAGGCTGTCAACCATGCTCGACTCCCTCGTCGCCGATGTCCTCGACCTGGTCCCTGAGGCCCCCACCGAAGGCCCCGCCCGTGTGGTGCTCGGGCTGACCGGCGCCCCCGCGGCGGGAAAGTCCACCCTGGCGCGCTACCTGGTGCGCATGGTGGACCAGCGGTCGGGCCGCCCCGGTACCGCCGGCTACCTGCCCATGGACGGTTTCCACCTGTCCAACGCCCAGCTGAACCGGTTGGGCCGTCGGAACCGCAAGGGTGCCCCGGACACCTTCGACGCGCACGGATACGTGGCCATGGTGCGGCGGCTGCTCACCGAGACGGACCACGCGGTCTACGTCCCAGACTACGACCGCAGGCTGCACGAGCCGATCGCCGCCCAGCACGTGGTGGAACCGCACACCCGACTCGTCGTGACCGAGGGCAACTACCTCGCGAGTGACGAGGAGCCCTGGGCACGGCTCCGAGGGCTGTTCACGGAGCTGTGGTACGTCGAGGCCGAGGACCGAGTGCGTGAACGCCGCCTGCAGCGGCGCCAGATGGCCGGCGGGGCGAGCGTGAGCGCCGCCAAGGAGTGGGTCGCGCGCAGCGACCGGCCCAACGGTGAGTTCGTGAAGGCGTTTCGGGACAACTGCACCCGGGTGGTGCGGGTCAGCGGGGTTCCCAGGAGCCGGTCCTCGGACCGCTACTCGGCGCGCTGAGCGACCCGGGCGCACGGCCCCGTCCGACGCCCCGGCCGAGGTGGCGGCGGACGAAGCGCCGGGCCGCCCAGCGGGCCAGTGCCAGGTACTGGTTGGGCTGGCGCTGGCCGCCCTTCGCCCCGTTGTAGACGCCGCGAAGAGCGGAGACCACGATGAGCTCCTTGTAGAGGGCGGCCAGCCGACCGGTGAGGACGAAGCGGCCCGGGGAGTCGTCACCGCGCACGAACTGGATGTACCCGTCCCCGCGCCCCAGGCTCACGCACTGGAACAGGTAGCCGAACGTGGACGGCCGGGGCTCCTTCCCCGCCGCGCGGGCGACGGCCGTGTCCGCGGCGCTCCACCCCATGGGAAGGCCCATGGCGCACGACATCCGGAGGGGCTGGCCGTCCGCCCCGGGCGCGTTCGCCGCGTCTCCCACCACGAGCACGTCGGGGTGGGAGACCGAGCGCTGGGCTCCGTCGACCACGGCCCGGCCGTCGTCGTCCACGGTGAGTCCGGCCTCGGCGGCTAAGCCGGCCATCGTGAACCCCGCGTTCCAGACGACGAGGTCGGCGGGGACACGGGAGCTGTCGGCCAGCAAGAGGCCCTCGGCGTCCACCTCCGCCACGGAGGCGTGTTCGCGAACACTGACACCCAGGCGGCGCAGGACCCGGTGGACGTGGGAGCGCCCGCGCGGGCTGGCCCCGTCCGCGACGCGGCCCCGGGTGACGAGTTCGATCCGCAGGCCGGGATGGCTCTCCGCGAACTCGGTGGCCACCTCCAGGCCGGTGAGGCCGCCGCCGACGACCGCGAGGGTGCGGGTCCTCGCGTCCCGGGCGCGTCCGGCCAGGGCGCGTGCGTCCGGCAGAGAAGCGGAGGTGAGGGCGTGTTCGGCGGCGCCGGGGGCACCGTTCCGGGCGGCACCGCTGCCGATCGCGTACACGAGTGTGTCGTAGTCGAGCTCCCGTTCCTCCCGTTCGGTGCGCACTCTGACCGTGCGCCGTTCCGTGTCGATGTGCTCGGCCCAGCCGACGACCAGGTCGATTCCGGTGCCATCGAGAGCGTCGGGCAGCGGGTGGACCGCGACGTCCTGTCCGGCGGCCACCTGGTGCAGGCGGACCCGTTCGACGAAGTCGGAGGTGGCGTTGACCAGGGTCACGCGGAGATCGATCCGGGCGCGGCGGGCTTGGTGCGCGGCCCGACCTGCCGCGGCGAGCCCCGCGTAGCCGGCGCCGAGGACGAGGAGTTCGTGTGCCATGGGTCTTCCTTCGTCAAGCGGTACGAGTGCGTTCGATCCACATGACGGGCCCTGGGTCCGGAAACGTGACACCGGCCCCGTGCCGCACGTCACTCAGGAGCCGCGAAGCCCGAGGGGGCACGGGATCTCGAAATCCATCCAGATGCCATGAAACAACCATGAATGGACCATGAGTCCACATACTAAGACAAATGTTTCATATGGTGTCGAAGGCGGCTAGCATCCTGCCATCCACCCGCACTGACCTGGAAAGAAGTCGCATGACGGACGTCGCCGAAGACACCCCGTCGCCGCAACGGCCACAGACCGAGACGGCGGACCCACCGACCAACCCGAAACGGAAGGTCCTCACGGCGAGCCTCGTGGGCACGTCCATCGAGTTCTACGACTTCTACATCTACGCGACCGCCGCCGTCCTGGTCTTTCCGTACCTGTTCTTCCCCGAGGGCGACATGATGGCGGCCCGGCTGCAGTCGCTGGCGACCTTCGCCATCGCCTTCGTGGCCCGACCGATCGGCTCGTGGGTGTTCGGGCACTTCGGCGACCGGATCGGCCGCAAAGCCACCCTGGTGGCGTCCCTGCTGACCATGGGCATCGCCACCATCGCGATCGGCCTGCTGCCGACCTACGCCCAGATCGGCGTGGCCGCCCCGCTGCTGCTGGCGGTCTGCCGGTTCGGCCAGGGCCTGGGCCTGGGTGGCGAATGGGGCGGCGCGGCCCTGCTGGCCACCGAGAACGCTCCCCCCGGCAAGCGCGGCTTCTACGGAACGTTCCCGCAGCTGGGCGCGCCGATCGGTTTCTTCCTCGCCAACGGTGTCTTCCTGGTCCTGAGCCAGGCGATGAGTGATGAAGCCTTCCTGGCCTACGGCTGGCGGATCCCGTTCCTGCTCTCGACCGTGCTGATCATCGTCGGCCTGTGGGTGCGCCTGACCCTGCACGAGACCCCCGCCTTCGCCAAGGTCGTGGCCTCCGGCGAGCGCGTCAAGACACCCATCGTCGAGGTGTTCCGCAGTAACTGGCCCGCCGTGCTCATCGGCACCCTGATCATGGTCGCCACCTACGTGCTCTTCTACTTGATGACCGTCTTCTCCTTGGGCTTCGGCACCGACCCGGAGAACGGGCTGGGGTACGAGCGCACCGAGTTCCTGGTCTTCCTGCTGATCGGCGTCCTGTTCTTCGGCCTGTTCACCCCGGTCTCCGGGCTGCTCGCGGACCGGTTCGGCCGCCGACCCACCCTGATCACGGTCACCGTGGCGATCATCGTGTTCGGCTTCGCCATGGGCCCGCTCATGGGCAGCGGCGGAACCGTCGGCGTGATGGCCTTCCTCATCATCGGCCTGTCCCTCATGGGTCTGACCTTCGGCCCGATGGCCGCGGTGCTGCCGGAGCTGTTCCCGACCAAGGTGCGCTACACCGGCGCCTCGGCCGCCTACAACCTGGCCAGCCTCCTAGGTGCCTCGTTCGCGCCCTACATCGCGACCTGGCTCGCGGGTACCTTCGGTCTGGGGTGGGTCGGCGGCTACCTGGTCCTGGTCGGCCTGATCACCCTGGGCGCGCTCCTGGTCAGCCGGGAGACCCGGCACGACGACCTGGACGACATCTCCGCCAAGGTGACCAACTGACCCGTTGACCTGTCAGGAGCCCCCACCTCCCCGAACCCCCACCTCCCCAGGGCGGGCCGGACGGCGCGAGCCGACCGGCCCGCCCTTCGCGTGTGCGCGGCGGGGTGCGGATCCGGTGCGGTGCGGTGCGCATGCACCCTTCCCGGTTCCCGGTACCGAAGGAAACCTGCACCCACATTTTCGGGAGGGTAAACGGCCTTTACCGCCGCGGCGTCGTACGCACAACAGATTCACAACTGCGGCGGAAGACACCATGAAGCACCAGATCACCCTCACACCCCTGCTGGCCGCGGCCCTGCTCGCGATAGCCGGTTGCAGCACACCCACCGCCGACATGACCGCCGCCGAGACCATGGACGGCGGCGGCGCGGACGTGCCCGACGACGTCAACGGCGACGGCTTCCCCGACCTGCCGATCGACGGGAACCAGGGCGGCGCGGACGCCGGCGAGCCGTACGTGGGGGTGCTGTTCGGCGGTGAGAACGGGCTCGATCCCCACAACGGAGTCACCCTGACCCGCTCCGACCTGGGCCTGCCCGACAACGGCGAACCGCTCACGGTCCTGGACACCGGCGACCTCGACGGCGACGGGTACACGGACCTGATCGTCGACGCCGGGAGCGGCTTCGTCGTGTGGGGAGGCCCGGACGGGCCCACCGGAGAGGCCGTACCGCTCCCCTGGCTGGACATGGACGATCCGACCGGCATGAACGCGGTGTCCCTGGCCGTCGGCGACCTCGACGGCGACGGCCACACCGACGTGGCCGTGCTCGACCGCCTCCAGGGAACCCCGGTCGACGAGTACGAGACCGCCTACCACCGCGGCCCCTTCGACCGGGACGGCTCCCCCGCCGAGACCCGGGACCTGCCGCTGCCCGACGACGCCCAGGACGCCAGCCTGGAGGTCTTCGACGCCGACGGGGACGCGGCGGAGGACCTGCTGCTGGTCCGCGGTTCGGACGAGTCACCCGTCAGCCACCTGGTGCTGCGCTCGGGCCCCGAGGGCCCCGTACAGGAGGTCCTGGGCGACACCGCCCCCTCACACGCGTACGCGACCGGCGACTTCAACGCCGACGGCAGTACCGACCTGCTCATCGGGGTGAGCGGTATCCCCAACAACGAGCCTGGCCACGACGACGAACTGCATCCGGGATACGCCGACACTTACGGGGGCGCCGACGGATTCCTGGACGCGGAGCCGGTCCGCCTCACCCTGGACAGCGAGGGCGTTCCCGGCGAGTCCGAGGACGGTGACGGGTTCGGCAACGGATTCCTGGTCGGCGACGTGACCGGCGACGGCCACGACGACGCCGTGGTCATGACCGGTCCGGGCTACGCCTATGAGACAGTGACGGTCCTGCTCGGCGGCCCCGACGGCCTGACCGGTGAGGGTTCCGCCGCGCTGCCGGTACCGGACACCTCCGACCTGGGCTCCTACCGCCACCACGCGCTGGCGGACTACGACGGCGACGGATACGCCGACCTTCTGCTGAGCACCGCCCACCCGGCGAGCCCCAGCGCGAGCGACGGCTACCTGCTGTACCGGGGCGGGCCCGAGGGCCTCGACCCGGAGCCGCTGGAGTTCACCGCCGAAGGGCTCTAGCCCCGCTGGAAGAGGCGGCCGCGAACTCGGGCCGGTTCGAGCTGTGGACAACGGCCGAACCGGCCCTCCCCGGCCTAAGCTTGAGGGCAGCCCTCGACGTCTCCCCCTCCCGGAGCAGACCCGTGTACGAAGCAGCACTCAAGCTGGGCGTCAACAATCCGACCGTGGAGATGCCCGGCTCTGTTGACGAGATCTGACCGGGGCGGAACTGCTCGGGTGGCGCGGGATGATCCCTTCCATTCCAGAAAGCACCGGGACGAACTGCTGGTGCCTTCTACGGGCGTTTCATATGTTTTGACGGGTTATAGAGGTCCCTGCAGAAAGGGGCCTTTCGACTCTTGCGCGGAACACTGTTCTAGTCGGGAGAAGCACCTGATCAGTGGTGGTGACACGGGGCACGGAGCAGATACCGCAGGCGGCTACGAACCCGGAAAGTGCGGCCCTAGACTCGGTTATAGCCCTGAGACCGCGCAGTCGGAAATGAGTCCCCTATGAGCGAGCCAGA
Organism: Nocardiopsis nanhaiensis; assembly: GCF_054778635.1. Lineage (NCBI taxonomy): Bacteria > Bacillati > Actinomycetota > Actinomycetes > Streptosporangiales > Nocardiopsidaceae > Nocardiopsis > Nocardiopsis nanhaiensis. The sequence goes on along the minus strand of NZ_BAAGZJ010000071.1, from coordinate 29,453 downwards.
CGGCGATCCACACGACCTCGACGGGCAGGACCGGCTGTCACTCCCCCGGGTGGGGCTGGACGACCTGCTCGACGAAGTCCGGCACCGCATGGCGGAGATCTCCCAGACTCAGGAGCGCATCCGGACGCTTTTGGAGGCGGTCGTCTCCATCGGGGAGGGGCTCGAACTCGAACCGCTCCTCATGCGCATCACCGAGACCGCCACCCGGCTGGTCAACGCACGCTACGGCGCTCTGGGGGTGATCGGCCCCGACGGGAACATGAGCCGGTTCATTCCCGTGGGCCTGGAGCCGCACGAGATCGCGTGTATCGACCACTGGCCCAAGGGCGAGGGGATCCTCGGACTCCTCATCAAGGAGCCCGAACCCCTCCGGCTCCGGGACGTGCGCGACCATCCCGAGTCGCGCGGCTTCCCCGAGGGCCACCCGCCGATGCACACCTTCCTCGGGGTGCCCATCCGTATCCGCGACCAGGTCTTCGGCAACCTCTACATGACCGACAAGACCGACGGCGCGGAGTTCACCGGAGACGACGAGCTCCTCTTGCGGGCGCTGGCCACGGCTGCCGGTACCGCGATCGAGAACGCGCAGCTGTTCGCGCAGACGCAGAGCCGCGAGACCTGGTTGGACGCCTCGGGGCAGATCACCACACGGCTGCTGTCCGGCGCGGCCCCGGAGGAGGTTCTGCGACTGGTCGCGCGGCGGGCCCGGACGATGGCGCACGCCGACGTCGCCGTGATCGCCATGCCCGGTGAGGAGCCCGAGACTCTCACCGTGCGGGTGTGGGACGGCCCCGAGGACCAGTGCCAGACCCTGGCCACGGGTGCCCAGGGTGCCACGCTGACCCGGGCCGCCGACACCCTGCTCGGCGGGGTCTACCTGAGCGGGACCCCGGTGCGCACCGACGTCTCGGCCACCGAGCACGAGGGGGCGGGTTTCCTCACCCGGATGGGGATCGGCCCGGCACTGGTGCTGCCCTTCGGTCCGCCCGACGGCGCCAGGGGTGTCCTGGTGCTCGGCCGCAACCAGGACCGGGAGCTCTTCCAGAACAGCTGGTTGAGCATGCTTTCCTCGTTCGCCAACCAGGCGGCGGTCGCCTTGGAGCTGGCCGAGACCCGGTTGGACTCCGAGCGGCTGAGCGTGCTCGAGGACCGGGACCGCATCGCCCGGGACCTGCATGACACGGTCATTCAGCGGCTGTACGCCACCGCCATCACGCTGATGGGCACCGTGCGGCGGATCGACGACTCGACCTCGGCCAAGCGCGTGCAGAGCGCCGTCGACGACCTGGACGACACCATCCGGCAGATCCGGTCCACGATCTTCGCCCTGCAGAGCTCCGCCGACGACGACACCTCGTGGTTGCGCTCCCAGGTCCTGGAGCTGGTCAACGCCACCGCCGAGACGCTGGGTTTCGCGCCGCGCCTGCTCACCCAGGGGCCGATCGACAACGCGGTGGACGAGCGGACGGGCGAGCACCTGGTCGCGGTGTTGCGCGAGCTCCTGTCCAACACCGCCCGCCACGCCGGGGCCACCACCGCGGACGTCGAGCTGTCGGTGGGCGGTGACGAGGTGGTGCTGCGGGTCTCCGACAACGGCCGGGGCATCCCGGAGGGTGCGGCCCGCAGCGGCCTGCGCAACCTCACCTCGCGCGCCGAGGAACTGGGCGGGACGATGGCGGTGGCGACCGGGCCCGGAGAGGGCACCGTGGTCGAGTGGTCGGCCCCGGTCCAGCACCCGGACGAGGACGAGGGCCCCGCGGGCTGACCCCGGGACCGGGTGCGGTGCTCCTGAGACACCCCACGCACCGGAACGGGCCGCTCCCTCAAGGGCAGCCCGTTGGCGCGGTTGCTGACGCGCGGCTTCCTCCGACCCGGCGGCCGGGGCCGGGCGGCGTGCTCAGGCAGTCTGGTCCATGGAGAGGCGCACCGCGTAGGCGGCCGCCTGGGTGCGGCGGGCCATTCCGAGCTTGGCGAGCACGCGGGACACGTAGTTCTTCACGGTCTTCTCCGCCAGGTACATCCGGGCGCCGATCTCCCGGTTGGTCAGGCCCTCACCGATGAGTTCCAGGACGCGCCGCTCCTGTTCGGTGAGCTCGCTCAGCGGGTCCGTGCGTCCGGCCTCCTCACGGAGCCGCTTGAGCATGCGCGCGGTGGACTCGGGGTCGAGCAGGGACCGGCCCTGGGCGACCGTGCGTACGGCGCCGACCAGGTCGGTGCCGTGGATCTGCTTGAGGATGTAGCCGGACGCCCCCGCCATGACCGCGCCGTAGAGCGCCTCGTCGTCGGAGTAGGACGTGAGCATGAGCATGCGGGTCTCCGGGAGCATCGAACGGATGTCCCGGCACACGGTGACGCCGTCGCCGTCGGGGAGCCGCACGTCGAGCACGACCACGTCGGGTTCGAGCGCGGGGACCCTGGCCAGGGCCTGCGCGGCGGTTCCGGCCTCGCCGACCACCGTGATGCCGTCCTCGTCGTCGAGGAGTGATCCGACCCCTCGCCGGACGATCTCGTGGTCGTCTACCAGGAACACCCGGATCGATCTGTCGCCGCCCATCAGGTGCACACCTCCTCAGCGCTGGTGACCTGAGGCGGCACGGCCGCCTTGGTTTGTGGGGTTCGCCCGTCGCCCCGTACCCGGAGCGCCTTCGGTCGGATCCGTTCCGGCGTTCCGGGCGCTGGTCGGGGGCTCGGGCCTCACCTCTCCAGCCTAGACAGCGACGGCCGCCACCAGGTGAGTCGAACGTCCCTTTTCGTTTGAGGCGAGTGTCCCGACGGGTAGTGCGCCGACGAGGACCTTTGCCGTCCTTCGGGGGGCTCGCGACCCCTGCCTTCGGGGCCGCGAGCAGCAATGATGGTGGGGTCGGGAACTGAAGGCGCCAATCTTCGGGGGACTTGTGATGGCTGGAACAAGCGGTGCTGACGCGTCCGCGCAGGGGCGGGGTTCGGTTGCGGGTCCGACCCCGCCTCCGGAGCAGCGGACGGCATCCGACGAGTTCGCGGGAACCGAACGCCTCGGGGAGGACGACCAGTTGCTGGTCGGGGCCGACCTGGCCGACAACGAGGAGGCCAGTTTCACCGTCCTGGAGCGCCAGACCTGCCTCAACCTGATGGCCACGCGAGACATCGGTCGGGTGGCCTTCACCATCGACGGGGACGCCGCTCCGACCGTGCTCCCGGTCAACTACGCCCTGGTCAACGACACCATCGTATTCCGGTCCACGTTGGCGGGGACCATCATGCGGTACGGGCGCGGGTACGCGGCCTTCCAGGTGGACCACTTCGACGAGGAACGCCGTGAGGGCTGGAGCGTGCTTGCGTCAGGGCGCTGCCGGTGGATCCGTGACGCCGGGGAGCTGGAGCGGATCCCCCAGGGGCGCCTCCCCCAGCCCTGGGCGGAGGGCGAGCGCGACCAGGTCCTGAAGATCACTCCGGGCCGGGTGACTGGACGCGAGGTCCGCCGTCCCTGAGGTGTTCTCCGGCAGCTCGGACCCTTCGCAGGACAGCCCGGCTCCGTCATTGAACCTGTCGGCCCGGTGACCGCACTGGACAGATGTGGTCACCGGGCCTTTGGTGTTCTTGTCCCCCGAACGGGGTATCGGTGGCGGCATGGGAGTGCAAAGCCCGTCTCATAGCCGGTGTGTCCCCAGCTCCTGCTTTGGTCGCGCGGAGACCATCACCCCGTGCGACAGCGGTCACAACTGCCACCAAAGCCCCAAGTCCACGACAAGTACGGGCGCGCCCGCGCGCTCCGGGAGTTCCCGGCACTCCGGGGATTCCGGGAGTACCTGGTGAACCGCCTGTGGGGCCGCGTGTCCCTGGGGTTCGGCGCCTCCGCGACCGCCGTCCTCTTCACCGTCTCCGGCACCCCCCTGCTCGACCAGGCCTCGGCGGTGTCCCTGCCCCCTTCGGCCGCTCCGGTACAGCCCGTCACCGATGAGCTTCCCGGCGAGCTGCGGGTCCGTGTGCTCTCCGCACGCCCGGACACGGTCATGGACGGAACCGTCCTGGTGCGGGTGGAGGTGCCGCGCACTGTCGAACCCCACCGGGTCCGGTTGGCGGCGGACGGCACGGACGTCACCGACCGATTGCGCCCCGTCCACCTGCCCGGCGGCGGTAACGCGTTGGAGGGCCTGGTCCCGGACCTGCCCGAGGGGCAGACCGCCCTGGCCGCCTCGGCCGAGGGGGCCGAGGCCCCGGAAGAAGCCCGCACGGTGGTCACCAACCACCCGATCACGGGCCCGGTGTTCGCGGGCCCGCACCAGGACCCGTTCGTGTGCGGGACCGAGGACTTCGAACTGGCTTGGGGCGGGCACCTGGGTGCCCCGTTGGACGACGACTGCTCGGTGGAGACCGTGGTGGGGTACGTGTACCGCACCACCGACGGGGAGTTCGCCCCGCTGCCCGAGGGCGACCGGCTGCCCGCCGACGTCGCGTACACGACCACCGCGTCCGGCGACGAGGTCCCGTACACGGTACGGGTGGAGACGGGCACGGCCAACCGGTCCGTGTATGAGACGGCCGTCCTGCACGACCCGCGCGAGGACGCACCGGATCCGTGGACCCCGCCCGAGGGCTGGAACCACCGCCTCGTGTACAAGTTCGGTGGCGGGTGCCCGGGCGGCTGGTACATCCAGGGGAGCGACACCGCCGGGGTCGTGGACCACGGCATGCTCTCGGAGGGGTACGCGGTGGCCTCCGCCTCGTTGAACGTGTTCGGCAACAACTGCGACGACCTCCTGGCCGCCGAGACCATGAGCGCGGTCAAGGAGCGGTTCGCCCTCACCTACGGGGTGCCTGAGCACACGCTGGGCTGGGGCAACTCCGGCGGCGCGTACCAGGGGCACCAGATCGGCGACAACTATCCGGGGCTGCTCGACGGGATGGTGGTCTCGCAGAGCTACCCCGACGTCGGGTTCGCGACCGCGCCCGCCGTCACCGACGCCCTGCTCCTGCAGTCCTACGCCGAGGAGCACCCCGGGAGCCTGACCCGGGAGCAGCAGCGCGCCGTGTCCGGCTTCGGGTCCTGGGAGGGTATCGGGGCCATGGCGGGGGCCGCGTCCCGGATCGATCCCCAGGGCGAGTGTCCCGACGAGCTGCCCGCCGCCGAGCGCTACCACCCCGAGGACAACCCCGACGGGGCCCGCTGCGACATGTACTCGCACGCCGCGAACGTCTACGGGACCCACCCGGACACCGGTCTGGTGCGTCGTCCGTTGGACAACGTGGGGATCCAGTACGGGCTATCGTCCCTGGTGGAAGGGGACATCGACGTGGACGAGTTCCTGCACCTGAACGAGCACGTGGGCGGTTTCGACCAGGACGGCGGCGTGGTGCCCGAACGCACGGTGGGCGATCAAGCAGCCGTCCGTGCGGCCTACGACAGCGGGCGCCTGCTGCACGGGGGCGGCGGCCTCGCCGACATCCCGATCGTGGACCACCGTCCCTACCAGGACGACGCGGAGGGCGGCGACATCCACATGCGCTACCACTCGTTCTCCACGCGCGAGCGGCTGATGGCCGCCAACGGGTCCGCCGACAACCAGGTGATGCTGGTGGAGGACCACTACGGCGGGGTGTTCTCCGCCGACCAGCCGGTGGCCGGCCGGGCCCTGACCGAACTGGACGCCTGGGTGACCGCGGCCGACGAGCTCTCCCGCACCCGCCCCGGTGCCGACCCGGCCGACTACCTGGAGCGGAGCCGTCCGGAGTGGCTGACGGACTCCTGCTGGATCGGCGACGAACGGGTGGCGGCGGAACAGCTCCCGCTACCGGGAGGGCAGGGCGACCGGTGCGCCGACGAGTTCCCCACGCACGGTTCCCCCAGGACCGCGGCGGGCGGCCCGTTGGCCTCCGACATCGTCAAGTGCCGCCTGACCCCGTTCGACGCGCGGGAGCACCCGGCGGAGTTCGACGAGGAGCAGACCGAACTCGCTGAGGAGGTGTTCGCCGACGGGGTGTGCGACTGGTCGGAGCCGGGGCTGGGGCAGGGTCCGCCGAAGGGCCCGTGGCAGTCGTTCTGATCCTGCGGTGGGTTACTCGCCCGTTCGGTGCAAGATGATGGCGCCGCCGTAGGCGGGCCGGTCCAGGCGCTGGTCGTCGGTGGCCATGTACTCGTCGATGACCGCGAGGAGGCGCTGGTCGAGCTCGTCGAGTTCCTCGTCGTTCAGGTGCAGGACGAACCGGGCGTAGGTGCGCACCGAGTCGGCCCCCGCTTCGGCGAGTTCCTCTTGGAAGGCGGTGACCGGTGCGATGCGCTCCTCCCCCGTCATGTCCTGCAAGGGGCCGTCCAGCCACCAGCTCTCACCGGTGGCGCGGTAGGGCTTCTCCAGGGCACCGCCGGTGCCGGTGCGCACCGGGGCGGCGACGAGCAGTCCAGCGCCGACCAAATGGCGGACATGATAGAGCACCGTGCCCGGGGTGGTGTCGAGCCGGTCGGCCAGTTCCTTGTTGGTGAGCTCCCGGGCCAGGCACAGGCGCAGGATGCGCAGGCGCAGCGGGTGACTCAGGGCCTTGGCCTCCTTTGCCGTGGCCGGACGCCTGCGGCGCGGCGCCGGGCTCGGGGGCTGGGGCGGGTCAGGGTCCGGTTCTGCCATGCGTGCAGCGTAACCGATCCGCACCGATCCATTGATCTTTCTGAATCGATTGAGTTTTGTCGATCGATCTGGCAGTCTCAACCCATGGCCGAAGACGAGGTGCCACCACCCCGGTGCGTGGCAGAGCGGGGCACCAGCGGTCTGGGCGCACCCTTCTGGTCCCTGTTGACCGCCTCCGGGGGATCCAACCTCGCCGACGGCGTCTTGAAGGTCGCGCTGCCCTTGGTGGCGCTGCGCTTCACCGACTCCCCCGCCCTCATCTCGGGGATCCTGGTGGCGCTGAGCCTGCCGTGGCTATTCTTCGCGCTGCCCGCCGGGGCGCTGGCCGACCGGGTGGACCGAAGGCTGGCCATGCTCGGCGCCAACGTGATGCGCGGCAGCTTGGCTGCGCTCCTGACCCTGTCCGTCGCCTTCGACTTCGGGTCGGTCTGGTTGCTCTACGCGGTGGCCTTTCTCATCGGTATGACCGAGACCGTCTACGACACCTCGGCGCAGTCGATCCTGCCGCAGCTGGTGCCCCGCGACCGCCTCTCCCGGGCCAATGGGCGCCTGTTCGCGGTGGAGCTGAGCAGCCAGGAGTTCGTCGGCCCGACCTTGGGCAGCGCCCTGGTGGCGGTGAGTGTGGGCCTGGCCTTCGTGACCCCGGCGGCCCTGTGGTTCGCGGCCGTGGGTGCGCTGTTACTGGTGCGCGGCCGCTACAAGGTGGCCCGCACCGGACCGCCGACCAGCATGCGTGCCGACATCGCCGAAGGGGTGCGGTTCCTCTGGCGGCACCGGCTCCTGCGCACCTTCGCCCTCATGGTCGGCGTCTCCAACTTCGCCTTCTCCGCGCTCTTCGGGGTGGTGGCGCTCTTCGTCGTGGGGTCCGGCTCCCCCATGGGCCTCACCGAAGCGGCCTTCGGCCTCCTGTTCGCGATGGTCGCCGTGGGCAGCGTGGTCGGGGCGTTCGCCACCGCGTGGTTCGAGCGGGTGCTCGGCCGTACCCGGTCGCTGTGGCTGAGCGTCGTCCTGTTCTGCGTGATACTGGTGGCTCCTGGGCTGACCACCGATGTCTGGCTGGTCGGTCTGGGCTTCGTCCTCGGTGGACTCGGGGTCACCATGTGGAACGTGATCACCGTGTCCCTGAGGCAGCGCATGGCCCCGGGCGCGCTGTTGGGGAGGGTCAACAGCGTCTACCGGCTGTTCGCGTGGGGGACCCGTCCCCTGGGCGCCGCGGCCGGTGGTCTGCTCGCCGAGTTCATCGGCCTCCAGCCGATGTTCCTCTGCATGGCCCTGCTGGTGCTCACCCTGGTGATCCCCCTGCTGCGGATCGACGACGCGGCCATCGAAACCGCGGAGCAGGCCGCCTTGGAGCTGGCGGAGAGGAAGAGCGCTGAGGGGCTCGGGGACAGCGGGAACGGAGAGACCGGTCCGCGGGACCAGAGGTGACCCACCGAGGTCCGGAAACCCGGTGGACGCCCCGGCCGCCCCGGGTGAACATGGGAGCGTGGCACACTTCGACCCCTCCCCCACTGCCCCATCCGGAGACACCACCCCATCCGAAGACGACATGGAAGTCCTGGAGGGCGGAAACGTCTCCGCCCAGGTCCTGCGGATCGGCCGGACCGTGCGCAAGCCCTGGACCCGTTCCTCCCCCGCTGTGACGTCCCTCCTGCGCTACCTCCACCTGCGCGGTTTCTCGGGTTCCCCCGTCTCCTACGGCGAGCGCCCCGCGGGCCATCAGCGGCTGGCCCACGCACCCGGCACCATGGCCGACCGGATGCCGCCGATGACCGCCGCCGAACTGCGCAGGCTGGGTTCGATGATCCGGCGACTGCACGACCTCACCGCCGGATACCGGTCCCAGGAGGGCGCGGTGTGGGAATCAGTGTTCCCGCCCGAGGAACCCGAGGTCATCTGCCACTACGACCTCGCCCCCTGGAACCTGGTCCGCGACCCCCAGGGCAGCCAGGAGGCCTTCGACGCCAGTGGGACGCGCCTGCCGGAGCTGTGGACGTTCATCGACTGGGACGGCGCCGCACCGGGCACCCGGATGGGGGACCTGGGCTACGCCGCGCACGGTTTCGTGCCGCTGCATGAGGGCGGCGGCCCCGAGACCGCGGGCGAAAGGCTGCGGGCGCTGGCCGACGGCTACGGCTGTGACGCCGACCAGCGCCTCGAACTCCCCGGGGCCGCCCTGCTGCGGGTGCGCGCCATGTTCGAACTCCTGGAAGAAGGGGGGCGGACCGGCCAGCAACCCTGGGCCCGCCTGCACTCCGAGGGGCACGCCGACCACTGGGGTGCGGCCGCCGACTACATCCAGCGGCACCAGGGCCTGTGGACACGGATGCTCACCGCGCCCTGATCGGGATACGGGCGGGCCCGGGCGCGGGTTCGGTCAGGCGGGCTTGGTCCACACGAACGCGGCCGAGATCGGGTAGCCGCGGAAGCGTTCCCACTTGGGTTTGGCCGCCACCCAGCCGTCGTCCACGACCGCCTCGTTCAGCTCCGCCAACCGCCATCCGCTGCCGAGGGCGGCGCGCACGTGGTCACCGAGCAGGTGCACGTGGGTGGTGATCGCGATCTCCTCGCCTGACGCGTCGGTGAAGTGGGTGGGCATGCCGGAGGCCATGATGAACTGCGGGTGGTAGGCGACCAGCACGCAGCGCCCGCCCGGTTTGGTGAGCCGCCAGGCCTCCGCGTAGAAGGGCGCGAGGTCGGGCAGGTGCTCGTCGATGAGCGAGGCGATGACCAGGTCGTAGGTGTTGCCGGGCAGACCGGTCGCGCGGACGTCGCCTTGGGCGAGAGTGTCGTGGGCGCCGCGTTTCTCGGCGAGGGCGAGCATCCCGGCGCTGAGGTCCACGCCGTCCACGTGCGCCGTCCCCTGTTCCCGGAGCCAGGCCCCGGTGCGCCCGGTGCCGCACCCCAGGTCGGCGACGCGGCGGGCCTCGGACCAGTCCGGTGCGGTAAGTCCGTTGAGCAGGTCGAGGTCCATGGCGTCCAGGACCGAGTCCTCGTAGGTGCTGGACCAGCCGTCGTAGCCGGTGGCCACGTCGACGGTCCGGTAGTGGCGGGTGTCGAAGTCGGAGAAGTCTGGCATGGACGCGAGTATCGCGTGGTCAGGCCGGGCCACGCGACCGGTTTTCGGTGGCGCGCGGTGAGTGTGAAGCGGGTCCGTGACGCGCACGGGGCGCCCGGAAAACCCGTTGCCCGGAGGAGTGCCGCCCCTCTACCGTGAGCGCCATGGCAGCTTTCCACGCGATCATCCAGGGCCGGTTCGCCTGGCCCGTGACCGCTGAAACCTTCGCACGCCTCCGGTCCGCGCAGCTGGACCGGTAGCCGGGCCCCTCAGAGCGCACCGCCGTTCCCGTACCTGCGGGTGCGACGTCGGCGGTGCCAGGGGGCTCCCTTCACGCGTATCGGTCCAGGTTCCGCCGACGTCCTCATTCCTTCCGGACGGGCAACCACGGACCTTCCTCTGTGGCGCGCACCCTCGCGGTGCCGCGCCCCCTCGTGCTGCCCGTCCGCGTCCGCCGCCCCGCACGGGCGGCAGAACGGACCACTCGTGGCACGCAACCCACGCGAGAACAGCGGCACCGGCCCCCGGCACGGCGCGAACCCCCACGCCAAGAAGCAGGGCACCAGCCCCCGCGACAACAAGCACCCGAACGCCCGACGCCCACGCGCCGACAAGCCACACGCCAAGCATCAGCGTGGCGGCGAACCCCGCGGGAAGTCCCGACGTGCGAAAACCCGAAGCGGGGAGGAGCGGCGGTCCGGCAACCGGCGCCGCCTCTCCCAGAACTTCCTCGCCGACCCCGCCACCGCCCGCTGGGTGGTACGGGTGGCCGGGGTGGGCCCCAAGGACCTAGTGGTGGAGGTGGGCTCCGGGGACGGCGCCATCACCCGTTTCCTCTCCCCCGCCGCCCGCAGCGTGATCGCCCACGAACTCGACCCGCAGCTGGCCGCGCGGCTCTCCGACCGCTACCGGGACCCGGCCCGGGGTGTGCGGGTGGTGCGCGGTGACTTCACCCGGTCATCCGCGCCCCGGGAACCGTTCGCGGTCGTCGGCAACATCCCGTACTCGCGGACCGCCGACATCGTCCGGTGGTGCCTGAAGGCTCCCAGCCTCACCTCCGCCACGCTCGTCACCCAGCTGGAGTACGCGCGCAAACGCACCGGCGCCTACGGCCGGTGGAGCCGGTTGACCGTACTCACCTGGCCCCAGTGGTCGTGGCGGCTGGCCGGGCGGATCAGCCGGGACCGCTTCCGTCCCGCGCCCCGGGTGGACGCCGGGCTGCTGGTGCTGACCCGACGGGCCGAGCCCCTGGTGCCTCAGGAGCAGACGGGTGAGTACCGGCGCATGGTCGAAATCGGTTTCACCGGGGTGGGCGGTTCGCTCGCGGCGTCGCTGCGGCGGGAGTACCCGGCCCGGAAGGTGGCTGCGGCCCTGCGGAAGGCGGGGATCGCCCCGAGCGCTCCGGTGGGTGTGGTGACGCCCGAGCAGTGGGTGGGTGTACTTCGAGTGCTGGCCGGATGAGGCCCCGACAAGACCCGAGAAAGCCGCTAAACCTCACTTAACGTGGGGTTATGCGACGAATCATCCCATACGCACTAGCACTACCGATCGCTCTCGCGGCGGCCGGGTGTGGTTCCTCGGCACAGGAGATGTCCATGGAGGACCCACCGGCCGTCGACGAGACGGCCACCGACGCGGGATCCGAATCGATCGGCCCGCCCGAGGACACGACGGACGAGCCCGCGCCCGAAGCAGAAGACGGAGAACCAGCCGAGCCCGAAGGGGACGGGGACGGTCACGAGTACGCCTTCGGTGAGGGCGCCGCCTTCGCGCACCCGGTGGGCGCCTACGAGCACGAGTTCCAGGACGGGGTCGAGGAGGACGTCGTCTACACGGTGGACGACGTCACCCTCGATGCGGCGGGTCAGGCGGTCTTCACCCTGACCATCGAGGTGCCCCAGCTGGAGAGGGTCTTCGGGCTGGCCAACCTCGACATGCAGTGCTCCTACGAAGACGGGGCGACGCACCCGGCCGACTCCGACGCCCCGGTCACCGAGGCCGAGGCCGGCACGCACAGCATGGAGCTGTCCTGCGACGCGCCGGAGGCACCCGGCACCATGACGGTGTCCATGGTCAACGGCGAGGACGAGGCCGACTTCAGCGGCCCCGTCGGCTAGAACCGGCCCGAGCCCCGGCCGTCGGACCACGCTCTCCGACGGCTCAGACCCGCAGCACAGCGAAGAACTCGCCCGGCACCACCACCGCGATGCCGCCGACCCGGGGGTAACCGTTGGCGAGCAGCAGCTCCCGAGGGGCGGCGTCCAGTTTGACCTCGACCTCCTCGGCGCCCAGGTTGCAGACCAGGCGCAGGGAGCCGCGGGAGAGCACGATCAACCGCCCGTCGCTGCTGGCGGTGACCGCGAAACGGTCCAGCCGCGGATCGGAGAGCTCCGGTTCGGACCGGCGCAGGGCGATCAGGGACCGGTAGGTGTCCAGGACCAGCTGGCGGGGTTCGTGCTCCGCCTCCGACCAGTCCAGGACCGCGCCGTCGCGGGTGGCCGGATCCATGGGGTCGGGGATGTCCTCCTCCGCCCAGCCCAGCCCCTCGAACTCGCGCCGACGGCCGCGGCGCACCCCGTCGGCCAGGGCCGGGTCGGTGAAGGAGGCGAAGAACGGCCACGGTGTGGTCGCGCCCCACTCCTCACCCATGAAGATCATGGGTGTGTACGGAGAGCAGAGGACAAGCGCGGCACCGCAGGTGAGCAGACCCGGTGAGACGTATTCGCCCATGCGGTCGCCCCGGGCCCGGTTGCCGATCTGGTCGTGGGTGCTGAGATAGCCGAGGAAGCGGCTGCCCGGGACGCGTGCGGTGTCGACGGGGGCCCCGTGCCGCCTACCCCGGAAGCTGGACCGGTTCCCGTCGTGCCGGAAGACGCGCCGCAGCACGTCGGGGAGCACCTCCGGCCCTTCGAAGTCCGCGTAGTAGCCGTGGGTCTCACCGGTCAGGGCCACGTGCAGGGCGTGGTGGAGATCGTCGGACCACTGCGCGGTCATTCCCAGACCGCCCGCCTCTCGGGGCAGGACGGTGCGGGCATCGTTGCGGTCGGACTCGGCGATCAGGGGGAGGGGGCGGCCGAGTCCGGTGGCCAGGGCGTCGACCTCCGCGGAGAGTTCGGCGAGGATCGGGACCGCACGGTCGTCGTGCAGGGCGTGCACGGCGTCCAGGCGCAGCCCGTCAAGGTGGAAGTGGCGCAACCAGTCCAGGGCACCCTCGACGACCAGGTCGCGGACGGGGTCCGAGTCCGGCCCGTCCAGGTTGAGGGACGGCCCCCAGGCGTTCTCGCCGGAGAAGTAGGGGCCGAAGCGCGGCAGGTAGGCGCCGGACGGGCCGAGGTGGTTGTACACCACGTCCAGGAGGACGGCCAGCCCGCGGCGGTGGCAGGCGTCGACGAACCCCTTGAGTGCGTCGGGCCCGCCATAGGGTTCGTGGACGGCGGACCACAGGACACCGTCGTAGCCCCAGCCGTGGGTGCCGTCGAAGGCGTTGAGGGGCATCAGCTCGACGTGGGTGACACCGAGGTCGACCAGGTGGCCGAGACGGTCGACGGCGGCGGTGAGCGTGCCTTCGGAGGTAAAGGTACCGACGTGGAGCTCGTAGATCACGGCCCCGGCGAGAGGGCGGCCCGTCCAGTCGCCATCGGCCCACATGTGCGCGTCGTGGTCGTAGACACGGCTGGGCGCGTGGACCCCGTCCGGCTGCCGGAGGGAGCGCGGGTCGGGCAGGAGCCGGTCGTCGTCGTCCAAGAGGTAGGCGTAGTCCGAACCGGGTCCGGCCCCGTCCACCTGCGCGTGCCACCAGCCGTCGGCGATGGTGTCGGCCTGCATGGGATGGTCGAAGCCGTCGACCCGTACACGAACCCACCGGGCGTGGGGAGCCCAGACAGAGAAGTCGCCGAGAACCCCCCGCCCAGGGGAGGCGGCCAGAGTCGGTTCCGTGGGCAGTTCGTTCACGCAGGACTGCCTACCCACCGGGGGCGATCGCCACGCGGGGCAGGGTGGCCGGGCCCGCTCTAGAGCAGCGTCGGCCGGTAGAGGCCCACGCGGACCGACGCGGTGGTGGTGAAGGGCTCCGGGAGTTTCGACACCCGGGCTGCCAGGTCCTCCGGGGTGATGTGGCGGGCGCTGGGGCCCATGCCCACGACGGTGTGCACGTCGTCGTGCGACAGATCCATGGTGAAGCCCAGCTCTTGGGTGCCTTCGCGGGTGAAGTGGTCTCCCAGGCTGTCGGCGAGCCGCTCGTCCTTGCGGGGGTCGACCTCCAGCAGCCCGAGCGCGGTGCGCGGTTCGGCGAGGTGGTCGGCGGCGGGTGTGACCACCAGGAGCATGCCGTTGGCCTTGAGTACGCGGTGGAACTCGGCGGCGTTGCGTGGCGCGAACACGTTGAGAAGAGCGTCGGCAGTGCCGTCGGCGAGGGGCAGGGTGCGCCAGGAGTCGCAGGTGACGGCTCCGCCGCGCGGGTGGGACCTGGCTGCTTTCCGGGCGGCGAACTTGGAGACGTCGGTGGTCAGGCCGACGGTTTCGGGGAGGCTTTCCAGGACCTGGGTGAGGTAGTGCCCAGTACCGCCGCCGACGTCGACGACCACCCCTTGGGAGGCAGCTGGCTCTTTCGAGAGCTGTGCGGCCAGTGCCTGACCGATGGGGTCGTAGTGGCCCTTCTCCTGGAAGCGCAAGCGGGCGGCGACCATGTCCTTGCTGTCACCGGTTCCCGGCGGGGTCGCTCCGGTGAGGAGCCCGGCGTAGCCCTCACGGGCGACGTTGAAGCTGTGGCCGGAGGCGCAGAGCAGCCCGCGGGGGTCCCGTTCGAGGGGCTGGCCGCAGACGGGGCAGGTCAGGACCGCCGCGACGGAGTTGGGCATGCGCAGGGCGGGACCGGAGTGGGTGTTCATCATGATCGCGGCCAGCTTACCGGCGCACCGGTGTTCACCGCCGCACCAGGACCGCCACCGGGTAGGTGTCCAGGACTTCGGAGAGGCGGGCGGTGGTGAGGCCGTCCATGCGTTCCGGCGCGAGCGTCCGGCCGGTGAGGTGGTCGGTCCACTCCCCCGGGCCGGAGGGCAGCGGGAGGACCGTGTCGCCCCAGCCTCCGGCGTCGGACAGGGTCAGCGGCAGCCGGGTCGCGACCACCGCCAGGGCCGGTCGGCGGGAGCCCCGGGTGGTGCGGGTGAAGGCCAGTGCGTGCTCGGCGGACGGGCCCTCGGCGGTCAGCGGCAGGTAGCCGTCCGGCCGTAGTTCGCCCCGGATGCGCAGACAGGTGCGGACCAGGTGGAGTTTGGCAGCCCCGGTGTCGTCGACCGGGGGTTTCCAGCCGGTTTCGAGGCGGGAGAGGAGTTCGGTGCGCCTCTGGTGGTCGACGGGCCTGCGGTTGTCCGGGTCGACCAGGGACAGGTCCCAGAGCTCCGTGCCCTGGTAGATGTCGGGCACCCCTGGGCCGAGGAGCTGGACGGCCTTCTGCGCCAGGGAGTTGCTCCACCCCGCCGCGCGCACCGTGTCGACCAGGGCTTCGACGTCGGCGCGCAGTTCTCCTTGGATCTGGGCGGGCCAGGCGCGGATCCGGTCCTCGAAGTCGGTGTCCTGGGCGGTCCAGGAGGTTCCGAGGCGGGCTTCGCGGGCCGCCTTGAGGAGGTACTCGACGAGGCGTTCGTCGCTGACGGGCCAGGCACCGACCAGGGTCTGCCAGCCGAGGAGGTCGAGGGAGGGCTCGGGCAGCGGCGCCTGCCGCGTCCAGCGGCGCACGGCCTCGGCGAAGTCCGAGGGGACCTCGGAGAGGGCGGCCAGGCGGGCCCGCACGTCCTCGGAACGTTTGGTGTCGTGCGTGGTCAGCGTGGTCATGGTGTGGGGTTCGGCGGCTTCGCGGCGAAGGTTGGCTTCGTGGAAGGCGGTCACATCCACGCCGAACCGCGCGGGGTCGCCGCCGACCTCGTTCAGGGCGGCGAAGCGGGTACCCCTGTAGAACGCCGTGTTCTCGGTGCCCATGGCCACGACCATGGCGCTGGTCTGTTGGACGCGGTGGGCGAGCTCGCCGTGGGGGTCCTCGCGGACGGCCCGGTCGAGGGTCTTCAGGACGGGTTCGAGGTCGGGTCGGCGCGCGGCGGCCGCGTGTACGGCGCGGGCCCAGGCGGGTTCGGCTTCGGGCAGGTAGGAGCGGTAGACGTCGAAGGACGTGAGGAGTTCGGCGACGGCCTCTTCCCGGCGGGTCGCGGAGCGCCGGTCCCCCTCGCCGCCGGGGTCCGGGACCAGGGCGGCGATGCGGCATACCTCGGCGCGCAGGAGGTCGGCGGCGGCGCGGGCGCGGGCTTGGTGGTCGATCGCGCCGACGTCGGTGGCCACTCCGTGTTCGGCGGCCAGTGCGGTGAGGACGGGTTCCGCGTCGGGGTCGACGAACACGCCGCAGATCTGGCGGAGGGCGTCGTACCCGGTGGTGCCGGCTACCGGCCAGGAGCGGGGCAGCGTCTCTCCGGGGGCGAGGATCTTCTCGACGACGATCCATCCGTGGAAGCGTTCGGCCAGGCGGCGCAGGTAGCCGCCGGGGTCGCTGAGTCCGTCGACGTGGTCCACCCGGAGCCCGTCGGCTCTGCCGTCGGCGGCCCAGCGGAGGATCTCGGCGTGGGCGGCGTCGAAGACCCCGGGTTCCTCCACCCGGACGGCGGCGAGGTGGTCGACGTCGAAGAAGCGCCGGTAGTTGAGTTCGCTGTCGCCGCGCCGCCAGGAGACGAGTCGGTAGTGCTGGCGTGCGTGCACGGTCGCCGCGCTGTCGCCCGGTTCGTGGGTGCCGACGGCCAGAGGGAAACGCTGGTCGAAGTAGACGAGGTGGCCGTCGGCGAGGGTGAGGTCGTCCAGGGCGGCGCGGCCGCCGTCGCCGTGGTCCCCGAGGACGGGCACCAGGATCGGTCCGGAGTCGAAGTCCACGTCGAAGCAGCGCGCGTACACCGAGTCACGTCCGCGCGCCAGAACGTCCCACCACCACGGGTTGGCGTCGGGCCGGGCCACGGACATGTGGTTGGGCACGATGTCGACGACCACGCCCATGCCGAGAGCGTGGGCCCGGTCGGCGAGTTCGCGGTGCGCCCGTTCACCGCCCAGGGCTTCGGAGACCCGTGTGGGATCCACCACGTCGTAGCCGTGGTCGGAACCGGGGGTGGCGGTGAGGATGGGTGACAGGTAGACGGCGCCCGCCCCCAGCCGGTGCAGGTGGTCGAGCAGCGCGGTCGCGTCGGCCAGGGTGAAACCGGGCCTCAGCTGCAGTCGGTAGGTGGACGTCGGTGTGGCGGGGACGTTCCGGGGCGCACTGTGCGGACTCATTACTGGGGATCACTGCCCTTCGGTCCGGCGTGTCATGCACGCCTGCACGCACTCCCCCGGAGATTGCCCGGAAGCTCCCTCCCTGCCACCTTTCACCGGTGGAAAACTCCTCGTTCACCTGCTGTCCACCCGGAGTCCCCCGAGCCGCCACGGACTCGTCCGGTTCCGCACGCACCCGCGTTGGGACAGGTGGCCCCGAAATGATTAAATTCTTCGGCGGTGTTCCATTACCAGCGACAACGCGCCGAGGACCGGCTGCGAGCGGTGATGACAATAAGGACCACCGACACCGACGAAGGGGATAGAGGCAGCGTGCTCCCGTCCAATAAGCGCACCCGCACCCAGGACCGCACCCGCCGCGGCTCCCGCGCCTACCGGGGCGCCGCCTCGGCCGCGTTGGCCGGACTGCTGCTGGCGACCACCGCCTGCGGCAGCGACGACGCCGTCGAGGGGGCCGCCCCGGCCGTCCCCGACGATCTGGAGTGCTTCTCGGGGAGTCTGCACGGGTCCGGGTCCAGCGCCCAGGAGAACGCGATGACGACGTGGATCGCGGGCTACCAGTCGGCCTGCGAGGACGCGCGCGTCTACTACGACTCGATCGGGTCGGGTGGCGGCCGCAACCAGTTCATCGACGGGGCGGTGACGTTCGCCGGTACGGATGCTCCGATGGACCCGGAGGAGAACGTCGACGCCCTGGAGCGCTGCGGCGAGTCCGACACCATCAACCTGCCCGGATACGTGGTGGCCATCGCCGTGGTGTTCAACCTGGAGGGGATCGACTCGATCAACCTGAGACCGGACACGGTGGCGCGGATCTTCAACCAGGACATCACGCACTGGGACGACCCGGAGATCGCGGAGGACAACCCCGACCTCGACCTGCCGAATCTGGCGATCACCCAGGTGAACAGGGCCGACGACTCCGGCACGACGGAGAACTTCACGCACTATCTGTCCGAGGCGGCCCCCGACTCCTGGCCGCACGAGGCCGACGGCCAGTGGCCGATCACCCCGCGTGAGTCGGCACAGGGCAACAGCGGTATCGCCGACACGGTCTCGCGGGCCGACGGCGCCATCGGGTACGTGGAGATGTCCCACCTGCACGGTCTGCCGACCGCCGACATCGGTGTGGGCGACGATTTCGTCGAGATCTCGCCGGAAGCGGCCGCCAAGGTCGTGGCCGAATCCCCGCGCCGCGAGGACAACACCAGCGAGTACGACCTGGCGCTGGACCTGGACTTCGGCACCACCGAGCCGGGCAGCTACCCGCTGGTCCTGGTGGCCTACGAGACGGTGTGCCTGGACTACCCGGACGAGAACGAGGCCGAGCGGGTCAAGGCGTTCCTGAAGTACGTGGTGAGCGAGGAGGGCCAGCAGGAGGCCTCCGACGAGACCGACTCGACCCCGGTCGACGACTCCCTGCGTGCCGACCTGCTGGAGTCGATCGACGCGATCGGTTCCTGATCCGTTCCCGGCGAGGACGAGTGCCCGCCGGGGCCAGGGGTTGCGGGCGTGCCACGGTCGTGGCACGCCCGTTGCGCGTTCCGGAACCGGTCGGGACCGGTCAGAGCGGTTGTCGCCGGTCAGGACGGGGCGGCCTCTGACGGGCCGTGGTCTCCGGTCGAAACAGCGGCCATCGGACCGTCGCCGTGATCAATCGTCGGGGCCGGGCATATCCCGGCCGGAGGCGCGGCAGGCCCGGGACCAGAGGGAACGCAGCCGCGCTCGGAGGCCGCGGCGCCGCGTCCGGTCCGGGAACGCGTCCGGCTCGGGTTCACCGTCCCCCTCACCATCCTCCTCGCCGTCCCTTGCACCGCCGTCCTGGAGGCCGTTCTCCTCCCGCGGGTGTTCGGTGTCCCGGCTTCGGTCGGGGCCCTGTTCCCGAGGGGCCGGGCGCGGCGGGGGCGGCCGGTACTGGGTGAGGTCGGTGAGGGTGTCCTCGCCGCCGTGGATGCGGTAGCGGCCGTGCACTTCGGCGACCACGTCGGCCAGGTCCTCGTCCTCTCCGCACACGCGCATGGCACGGGCCAGGGCACGGGTGCGCCACAGCCTCACCCCGGCGTCGCGAGTGGGTGAGGCGGCGGGGAAGAGTTCGGTGAGCCCGGCGCGGGCCCGTTCCGTGCTGGCCAGGAGGCGGGACAGGGCGACCTCGCCGAGCCCCCAGGCGACGGGGAGCTGGAGGAGGAAGGGCGAGGGGAAGCCGGTCTTGGGCACGCTGGAGGAGAAGCTGAGCCGGGGTTCGCGCAGGTAGTTGGCCTGGACGAGGCGCAGGTCCAGGTGGGGTCCGTCCATCCCGCCGGGGGCGGCCTCGGCGCACTCCCAGTCGGCGACCAGGGTCACGGCCAGGTCGGTCTCGGTACTGGCGAGGAGCCGGTCCACGCATGCGCGCACGAGGTGGTAGGGGGCTCCGTCCACGTCCACGACGGCGTGGACCAGCGGGGTCCGGCGGCGCGGTTCCGGAACGCGTTCGCGGTAGGCGTGCGGGTGCGGCATGAGTTCGGCGAGGACCTCTGTGCGGAAGCGTTCCGAGGGCAGGCGGGTGCGGGCTGTGGAGGCCGCGCCCACGTGCCAGGCGGTGGCCGTGCGTTCGGGGACCAGGACCGCCCCGGCCTGCCACAGCCGGTAGCCGAACTCGGTGTCCTGGCCGAGATCGAGGTCGGGGTCGACTCCGCCCGCCGCCTCGTAGAGAGTGCGCCGGACGGCCGCCGCGGCGCCCACGTGTGCGTGGAAGCCCAGGTGGTCGGCGTCGCGCAGGTGATCGGTCTGGTCGAGGAGGTGTTCGACCCATCCGTGGCGGCTACCCGTGTCCAGTTCCCGGTGCAGGTTGCCCGAGCGGGCCGCGGAGAGCACGTCCGCGGGGCCTTGGGGTTCGGCGTCGGTGAAGCGGATGCGGCCGAGGGTGACGCATTCGGCGTGGGTGTGGTGCCAGCGGGCCTGGGCCTCGACGAACTCGGGGCAGGCGACCATGTCGGCGTCCATCCAGAGCAGGATGTCGCCGGTGCTGGCGTGGGCACCGTAGGCGCGGGCGTAACCGGCACCCCAGCCGCCGTCGGGCGCGGCCACCACGCGGCACCGTTCCGGGCGCTGGTCGGGCAGACGGAGCGGTGGTGAGGAGTGGTCGTCGACGACCACGACGTCGAGGAGGTGTGCCGGGTAGGTCTGGACGGAGAGGGAGCCCAGGGTGAGGTCGAGGCGGTCCTGTCCACCCCGGGCGGGGATGACGACGCTGACGCTGAGTTCCGGTGCCCAGCAGCCGGTCGCGGGTGGTGTCAGCGCACTCCAGTCGTTGCGGTAGACGCGGGTGGTGACGCGTTCCACCCGGCCTCGGTGCGACACCCCATCAACATGGGACCCTACGTGCTTATTCAGTGACACACAGTCACTATAGCGGGGTTTGCCTACACAGCGTGAGATCTTCTGCCCCGATGTGTCACATCACCGCGGCTGCCCGGATATCCGGAACACCCGGATCCGTCCCCGCCTCGGCGGGGACCGGGGTCAGCTCCGCAGGCCGGAGTCGGACTTCAGCATCCGGACCCCGAGGAAGATGACACCGACGACCAGACCGATCATGACGACCCACACCAGCAGGCCGATGATCACGGACAGCAGCCAGAAAACGACGATCACGGCCGCGATAGCCGCGGCGACCTTGAGAAGTAGACGACCCATGGGCCGTAGGATACGCGGCTACCTGCGCCGGTGAAACCCCGGCCCAGTCTCCACCGTGCCCCGGCGTTCGGTCACTCCGGTTCCCGGTGCACCAGTTCGGCGAACGGCAGCGGGCAGTCAGCGCAGGTGCAGCGGTCCAAACTGTCGCAGCGGGCGGCCACCACCTGGGCAAGGGACCGGCGAATGGTCATCAGGTCCGCGACCCGGGCGTCGATCTCCTCGATCTTGGCGCGCGCATGCGCCTGCAGGTCGGGGGTGGGATGGCCGGGCCGACCAGCGCTGATCAGGTGGGCAATGTCGGCCAGGCTGAAGCCGAGCCGCTGGGCCGCTTTGATGACCTTCACCTGCGTGACGGTCGACTCCGGGTAGAGGCGGTGCCCGCCGAGGCTGCGCTCGGGCTCGGCGATCAGGCCTCGGCGCTCGTAGTAGCGGAGCGTCTGGATGTTGACCCCCGCCAGCTCCGCCACCTGACCGGTGCGGAGCTGTGCCGGGGCCGCCGTGCCCGTCATGGCATCCCGGCCGCTTCGCCGACGCGCGCGTACAGGGCGTCCAAGACCCCGGTTTGGTGTGGTGGCACCGCCACCTCCAACACCAGGTTTCCCGCGGCGATGACCAGGTCGAAAGTGAAGAACGAGCAGCAACCGTTCTCCCGGGCGGAGAGCTCGGCGGCCCGAGCCGCGATATCGGGACGATGCTCCAGCCCTAGGCGCAACCTCTCGGGCCCGGGCCGATCGACCGTGCGTACGGCCTGGCCGAACAGCGCGTCGAACTCGGCGACGCGCAGCGGCCGCTCGGCCGTGGGCAGGGTGCAGGCAGAGGGGACCCAGTCGGCGGACTCGGTGCTGTCAGTGTGCTCGTGGTCGCTCATATCTCGACGGTAAGCCTGTACCCGGGTGCGGGATGCAAGCCCTGGCGAAGGATTTTTCTCGCTCGATTTCACAAGGCGGACCGCGGGCCACACGAAAGGGAGCCGGGAACGGTGTTCGCACACCGGCCCCGGCTACCCTCGTGCCTGCTCTCGCCCTAGGGCATGTTCGGCGGACACATACCCTGCTGCGCGTCGCCCCAGCGGCACTGTCACGGCGTTCTCATAAGTCGACAGCCAAACCCGGGCTGACTCCTTCTTCGGCCTTGTGCCAGCACCACTGGATACGCCGCTCGCGACGGGCAGCACCCACCGAACACGCCCTAGCCCGGGCGGACCGCGCCGGTGAAGACGCTGTCCCAGTAGGAGGCCAGGTCGATCTCCTCCAGCGGCTTGGCCGGGTTGGAGCCGTGGATCATGTTGCCGTTTCCGGAGTAGATGCCCACGTGGCTCGGGGACGACTCGCTGTAGAAGAAGAGCAGGTCACCCGGCTCGAGCTGGTCACGGGAGACCGGGGTTCCGGCGTTGACCTGGTCGTAGGTGGTGCGGGGCAGGCTCACGCCCGCCTCGGCCCAGGCGGCCTGGGTCAGGCCGGAGCAGTCGAAGCCGTCCGGTCCGGTACCACCCCAGACGTAGGGCTTGCCGATCTGGTCACGGGCGAAGTCCAGGACGGCCTGGACGTCACCGGAGACGGCGGCGTCCCCGCCGGAGGAACCGCCGTCGTTCGAGGCCTGATTGGCCTCGCCGGCGGTCGGGTCGACCCCGCCGAGCTCCTCGAGGACCTCGGCCTGCTCGTCCAGGGCGCTCTCGCCCTGGGTCATGGCGGCCTCGGCTGCCTCCAGGGCCTCGGCCGCGGTCTCCTCGGAGGCTTCGGCGGCGCCGTGTAGCTCCTCGGCGTGCTCGACGTCGCTCACGTAATCGGAGAGCACCGTCTGCTGCCTCTCCGAGAGGTAGTTCAGGTCGGCGATGTTATTCAGCGCGCTGTCGGCGTCGCCGCCGATCAGGACATCCATGGGGTTGTGCGTGGCGCCCCGGTAGACGCTCTGCACGATCACGGAGATCTGACCGGACACGGAGTCCAGGTCCTCCTGCGCGTCCTCCAGCTGCTCCTCGAGGTCCTCGAGCTGGGCCTCGGCCGCGGCCTGGTCTTCCTCCGCGTCGTTGTAGGCGGCATTCAGGACAGAGAGCTCCTCCTCGAGCTCTTCGTAGCGTTCACGCGCCTCGGACTCCGAGGGCTCAGCCAGCGCCACACCGGAGGAGAGCACCACGGCGCCGAGGGCGACGAAGCCGACCGTCGCGAGGCGACGTCGGGGTTCGGAGTTGCGAGTCAAAGCACCGACTGCCTTTCTCCCACACCCGTTTACCGGCACATGGGCATCCCGAAGGCACGCCGAGGGACGGCGTGGGGACACGTGTTCAGGGGATCCGGCGGCGGCGAGAAGGGCCGCAAGGAGTCGCCGGGCGTTGTGACGGCCTCTGCTCCTGGGAAAAGGACAGCTGTTGAGCAGAGTGCAACGGAAAGTCAGACGCTGTCACCCTGGTGGTGACGAACTGGGACGTTCCGACCTGGGGGGAACACTAGGTCATCACTCGGACTGAACGCGACCCGTTCGTTACCTTCGCTTGGGCAACCCACCTGACCTGCACTGGACGCGTCGAGCGCGGGAAGCCCGCTGTGGGCGCGGGTGAGGGCCCATTCTTCCCGAGGAGTGCACGCCAAAACCCGACCAAGCGCCGAGTTGACCGTGATGCGTATCACAGTGAAACAGGGAAGGGGCCGGGCTGGGTGCGCGCCCGACCCCGGACATCACAAGTGGCGGTCCCACCAGTCCAAGACCGCATCGAACCGGGACACCCGGTGGCTGGGCAGGCCCGAGCGCGTCAACTCGTGCCCCTCACCCGGGAACACCAGCATCTCGGTCTCGTGCCCGCGCCGTTTGAGCGCCACGTACAGGCGCTGGGCCTGTTCAAGCGGGCAGCGCCAGTCCTGCTCGGAGTGGATGATCAGGAAGGGCTTGTCGATCTGGTCCGCGTACGTGAGCGGGCTCTCCTTGGGCCAGGTCTCCGGGGGACCGTACAGCGGCCCCGGGAAGAAGGCCCCGATGTCGGAGGAGCCGTGCATGCTCTCGATCGCGTTGACCGCGCGCTCGCTGATCGCGCCCCGGAAGCGCTCCCCGTGGTGGGCCGCGATCCACGTGGTCATGAACCCGCCGTGCGAGCCGCCCATGACACCCACCCTGGAGGCGTCCAGGCGCTCGTCCTCGAGTGCCTGGTCCAGGAAGGCCAGCAGGTCGGTCGCGGTGACAGCGCCCACCGAACCGATGACCGCCCGCCCGTGCTCCTGGCCGTAGCCGGAGGAGCCGCGCGGGTTGCAGTACACCACCGCGTACCCGGCAGCGGCGTAGACCTGGGTCTCGTCGAAGAGCTGCCAGCCGTACTGGGCGAAGGGACCCCCGTGGATCATCAGCAGGACCGGGTGCGGCCCCTCGCCCTCGGGCACCGCCACCCACCCGTGGACCGGGTGGCCCTCGGCGGTGTGCGCCGTCAGCTCGGTCACCGGAACCGGGTCCAGGGACTCGCTGGTGAAGGAGGTCAGGGCCCGGGTGCCGTCCTGGGTGAGGACGTAGAGCTCGCCGCTGTCCCGCTCGCCCGCGGCCACCGCCACGGTCACGCCGTTGGCGTGGTCGAAACCCTGGACCTCGACGTGCCCGCCCAGCAGGGTGGAGAGCTCGCCCTCGGGGGTGACCCGGTAGAGCTCGACCGCCCCGCGGTTCTCGCCCGCGACCAGCACACCCTGTTCGGTGGCCTGCGTACTCGCGGTCATGCGCGGGTCCTCGGTGCCGGTGAGACGCCGGGGAGCGGCGGAACCGTCGAAGGGCACCGACCACAGTCCGCTGACCCTGCCCACGAAGTCGCCGCCGTCGGGGCCCAGGTCGTCGGCGACGAAGTACACCGTGGCGCCGTCCTCGGACAGGCTCACGGCGCGCCCACCCAGGCCGCCCCGGGTGATTCTGCGCGGTCGGGCCCCGGCCTCCGGGGCACACGTCCACACGTCCTGGATCAGGTCGGTGTCGCGGGTCTCGTGCAGTGCGCCGTCGAACACCAGGCCGGTGCCGTCCGGTGTCCACAGGGGACGGCCGTGGTCCCGGTCGCCTTCGGTGACCCGGATCGGTTCGGGCGGCTCCCCCTCGCCGGTCTCCCCCGTCGGGTCGATCGGGGCACTCACGAAGATGTGCTGGGGCCGGTCGACGGTGAAGCCGATGTTGTCGATTCGGTACTTGAAGGTGGTGATCCGGCGCGGCGGCTCCTTGTCCGGTGCGCCCCCCACGTAGCGTCCGTCCTCCGGCACGCGCGCGTTGTAGGCCAACCGGGTCGAGTCGGGGCTCCAGGTGAACTGGCCCGTGCCCAAGGGGTGGTCGGTGATCTTCCACGGCTCGCCGCCGTCGACGGGCAGCACGTGGATCTGGGGGCGCTTGTCCTCGTCGGGCCGGAGGAAGGCGATCCACCGGCCGTCGGGAGAGAAGGCGGGGGCACCGTCCCGGCTTCCCCGGGTGAGTTGTCTGGGCCTCTCGGCGCCGTCGGTGGGCACGCTCCACAGGGAGCCTAGGTAGGCGTCCTCCTTCAGGTCCGGCCGGGTCACGGCGAAGACCGCTCGGCCACCGTCCGGGGACAGTGACGGTGCGCTGAGACTGTGCAGGTAAGCGATGTCAGCGGGTTTCATGCTCAGGTGGCGGCCGTGCTCAGGGGTGCACGGTCCGCCTCCTCCTTCCCATTGGGTGCTGGGAATACATCTAGCCGGAGAGGTCCCGGTCAGAGGGTGATCCCACCGGGACTCTATCGACGCGATAAAGGGCAAATCCAGCCTTACTGGGCCTTTCGGTCAGCGGGTCGGTGCTCCGACCCTCATCGCCTCTGATCGGTCTCCAGGCGGGTGCAGACCCAGCGCCCCTCCTCCCTGCGGAGCCGGAAGGCGAACACCCGCGTACGCCGGTCGCAGTCGATCACGGCACTGGCCTCCACCGCGCCCGTCCCGAGCGGCTGGTGGAACACCCGGGCCAAGCGGGGCGCCAACGCGCAGCTCACCGTTCCCCGGAGGCGGCGCAGCTCCTCCCGGACCGGAACCGTCACGTGGTGGCGAAGGACCTCCGGGGCCCGTCGGCCCACGAGGACCTCGGCCATCTGCTGGGCCAGCCGGTGCACGTCACCGGGGGTGCGGTGCCCCGCCAGGACCGGCGCCCCGCACCGGCCCACGGACATACCGCGGCGCGGGGTCCGCGCCGGGGTCCGCGCCGGCCGCCAGGCGGCGGACGGCGCACGGTTGCAGAGAGCACGCTGGCAGGGGAGGCCGTCGGGGGTGTGCGACATGAACAGATCCCTTCCGAGGGGGAGACGAAACCCTTCCCCCTACAAGGAGCCGTGAGTAGGGCACTCGTGACACCTGGAATGCCAGCTTTTTCGCCTATCCAACACGGCGTGCCGCAGACGAGCGGCCGCCGCGCCACAACCGGCATACTGCAGACGTGACACACGCGTACCTTTCCTCCCCCGTGCCCGTCGCCCTCGCCCACAGGGGCGGGTGGCTCACCGATGACAGGGGCGTGCGGCGCACTGAGCTGGAGAACACCGCAGTGGCCTTCCAACACGCCGTCGACCTCGGCTTCACGTACCTGGAGACGGACGTGCACGCCACCAGCGACGGCGTGCTCATGGCCTTCCACGACGACACCCTGGACCGCACCACCGACCGGGTCGGTGCCATCTCCGCTCTGCCCCACCGCGAGGTCGCCCGAGCCCGGGTCGCGGGCAAGGAACCGGTGCCCGCTTTGGAGGACCTGCTCGGCTCCTGGCCCGGAGCCCGGTTCAACATCGACCTGAAGTCGGACGGCGCCGTCCTGCCCCTGCTGGACGTGCTCCGCCGCACGGGCGCCTGGGACCGGGTGTGCGTGGGCTCCTTCGACCAAGACCGCCTCAATCGGGCCCGCCACCTCTTCGGCCCCCGTGTGGCGACCTCCTGCGGACCGGTGGACGTGGCCCGGCTCCGGCTGGCGTCCCTGTCCCCGCTGCTGCGCCCGGCCGCCAGCCGCGTCCCGGTCTGCGCCCAGATCCCGCTGAGCCACAACGGCTTCCCCCTGCTCAGCCGGGACGTGATCCGCACCGCGCACCGGCTCGGCATGCAGGTCCACGTGTGGACGATCAACACGCCCGAGGTGATGGAGCGGCTGCTCGACGCGGGTGTGGACGGGATCGTCACGGACAACACGACCGCACTGCGCGAGCTCCTGGTCAGGCGCGGCCGCTGGAACCCCGGCAACCCCACCCGGAACGGATAACCCCTCCATGTCCACCACCCCCTCTGCCCCGGCGGCGGACAACTCACCGTCGCCCGACCCCAAGCAGCGCAGGCGCGAACAGCGCGGCTGGTACACCTACGACTGGGCCAACCAGGTGTTCATCACCTCGGTGGTCACGGTCCTCATCGGCCCCTACCTGTCGGGGTTGGCCTGCGCGGAGGCGGGAGCGGGCGACGACTGCTCCCAACCGGGCCTGCTCCTCTACCCGCTCGGGGTCGAGTGGTTCAGCGTGCACCCGAACTCGCTGCATCCCTTGGTGACCACCGTTGCGGGGATCCTTCTGCTGGTACTGCTGCCCGTCGTGGGGGCACTGGCCGACCACACCCAGTACAAGAAGCGGTGGCTGTTCTGGCTGGCCGCCATCGGATCGCTGTGCGTGAGTTCGCTGTACTTCACCAGCGACTACCAGGTCGCGGCACTGCTGTTCATCGTGGGCAACACGTTCTACGGGATGTCCCTGGTGGTGTTCAACGCCTTCCTGCCGGAGATCGCGACCTCCGAGGAACGCAACCGCGTCTCGGTGACCGGGTGGTCGATGGCCTATCTGGGCGGGGGGATCCTGCTCGCCGCACACCTGGGTCTGCTGGCCTTCGCTGGGGACCTGGGTGTGGCGGAGGACCACGCGGTGCGCATCGCCTTCGCCTCGGTGGGCGTGTGGTGGCTGGGGTTCTCCGTCATCGGCATCCGGCTGCTGCGCAACCGGTACGGCAAACTCGCCGCCGGGCCAGGGGCTCCCAAACTGGGGTCCTCACTCAAGCAGTACTTGCGCACTCTGGGCGAGATGCGGCGCTTCCCCAACACGCTGAAGTTCCTGATCGCGTTCGTTCTGTTCAACAACGGCATCCAGGCCGTCATCTACTTCGCGGGCAGCTTCGCGAGCCAGGATCTGGGACTGCCGCTGGAGGTGCTGAGCGGCACCATCCTGCTCATCCAGTTCGTCGCCTTCGCCGGCGCCCTGATCATGGGTTGGATCGGCCGCCGATTCGGCACCAAGAACACCGTTCTCGCCGGCCTGGTCGCCTGGTGCTTCCTGGTCACGGCCGGCTACTACCTGCCCCCGAACGACCCGCTGCTGTTCTTCCTGTTGGGCGCCGGCATCGGGCTGGTTCTGGGCGGCACGCAGTCGCTGGCGCGGGCGCTGTACTCACTGCTCATCCCGCGCGGGCGCGAGGCCGAGTACTTCAGCCTCTTCCAGCTGGCCGACCGCGGATCGGTCCTGCTGGGTGCCGCCTCGATCACCCTGGTCGTCAACCTGACCGGCGGGTTCCGCACCGCCATCTTCTCCCTGGTGGTGTTCTTCATCGTCGGCGGCCTGCTGCTGTGGTGGACCAACCTCAAAGAGGGCATCGAAGCGGTCGGCAACGAGGTACCCGGCAACCTGTGACGCCGCCCTCGGCCCCTTTCCCGGTCCGCGCGTGACGCAACGTCGTCGGTCCCGGCGATACTTGGGGCCGACGACGTTGGCAGGCGGTACCACGGGGGTATGGGTTGGCGGGCGCTACGGTGCGGGTTCTGCACGGTGTGTGGTCAAGGGACACGCTGCTGCTCTGGGGCGAGGGGGAACCGGGTGTTCCCGACGGGGACGCGCGACGCTCCCCTGGGGCGCACCCCTTCGGCACGGGGGTCGCGGAACTGCGTGAGGCGGTGGCCGAAGCCGGGCTCGACCCGGACACGGCCCACACCACCGATCTGGTGCTGTCGCTGCCCAGTACTGCCACGCCGGACGGCGACGCCCCGGCGCCGTCCGGCTCCACCGACCCCTCCCCCGCGGCGTTCCTGCCCTGGCGGGTCACGGCCCTGGAACTGTCCTCGGCCGAGGCCGACACGCTCCTGGGGGCGCTCGACCAGCTGCCCTGCGGGGTCGGCCCCGCCCTGACCCACCTACGCGCGGTCCACGCCTTCGCCGAACACCTGGTGCGTGCGGGCGGTGTCCTCCCCGACCTGGTGGGATCGCCCCCGCAAGCGCGCTGGCGGCCCGCGCCGCTGGACCGCGCCGAGGAGCACCTGGCGGCGCTCACCGACGCCCTGCCGCCGTCGGCCTCCGCCCACCTGCACGTGCCGGGCCGGGGCGGCTCAGCGCGCGACGGAGCGGCGCGGGAAGGGGCAGCACGGGAAGAGGTGGCGCGGACCTGTGTGCTGGCTCCACTGGAACTGCTCACCGACGCCGCCGCCCGTCGGATGGCCGTGGTCCGGGCCCGAGCAGACGACTCGGCCGCATACGCCTCCGAAGACACCCCCGTGCCCGCCCCCGAGCAGGCACCTGCCGCGCGGCTGGCGGCCGCGCTCACCGGGCACCGCACCCGCGTCGACGAGGACACGGCGCGAACACTGCACGGGCCCCTGCGCGCATGGCGTTCCCGGGTGCGCGGCGGCGGCCGGGCCCAGCTGCTGTTCGTGCTCCGCGAGCCCGAGCACGAGG
The DNA here is from genome assembly GCF_054778635.1 of Nocardiopsis nanhaiensis. Classification (NCBI taxonomy): domain Bacteria; kingdom Bacillati; phylum Actinomycetota; class Actinomycetes; order Streptosporangiales; family Nocardiopsidaceae; genus Nocardiopsis; species Nocardiopsis nanhaiensis. The sequence goes on along the minus strand of NZ_BAAGZJ010000071.1, from coordinate 196 downwards.
GCGCCCAGGGCGGTCCCCGCCCCTGGACCCTGGAGTTCTGGGTGCGCTCCACCGCCGACCCCGGGCTGCGCCTGCCCCTGGAACAGGTGTGGTTGGGCGAGGGTGCGGCCTGGCTGCCCGAGAACGTCGGCTCCACCGCCCTGGCCGACCTGCGCCGTGCCGCCCGCCACCTGCCCGCGCTCCACCGGGCGCTGCG